>JAIPFG010000026.1 GCA_021736745.1 Pseudomonadales bacterium | reverse complement strand
GCACCCTTATGTGCTTCCCTAGGGCCATAGACATTAAAATATCGTAGTCCGACCACTTGGCTATGAACCTCAGCCTGATGTCGCCTGAGGTACTGGTCGAACAAAAACTTGGAATATCCATAAACATTTAACGGACGCTCATTTTCCAGGCTTTCTGAGAAGACTTCACTACCGCCATATACCGCCGCACTGGAGGCATAAATCATAGGAATGTGTTTTTCAATACAATAATGAAAAACCTGTTTGGTGTATTCATAATTATTCTCCATCATATAACGACCATCCCATTCGGTGGTGGCCGAACAGGCGCCTAGATGGAAAATCGCCTCAATATTGCGCGGTAATTGCCGCGCTTTCAGTTGCGTCAAAAAGTCCGTTTTATCCCAGTAATCGGCAATTTCACAATCCGCTAGATTGATAAATTTTGTACCATCGGAAAGGTTATCCACGATCAGCAAATCTTTGCGCCCTTGCTCGTTTAACCCTTTCACCAGGTTGCTGCCGATAAAACCTGCACCGCCTGTCACAATAATCATTAACGCATTCCTCGAATAATCTGCCGCCTGAGCAGTAATAGCTTAGCATAACCGCTAAGCATACTCGTAGGCTGACACCTAGTTTAACCACCGCCTGAATAACTTCACCATCAATGGCAGGGATAAATAACCCATGATAAGACTAATGATCGCCGTAGAGGCAATTGATGCCAATAAGGGATGGCTTGGCATGTAAGGGGCTAACGCTGGCCGCACAAAATGGACGATGGGCCAGATGGCAAAAAAGGCGATTAAAACCATACGATAGTCCGGCGGCCATGAGCGTGCCTTTTTACCATGCGGCTGCAACCAATAATTAAGTCCTTCGATATGCTCCCTCGAAGGGACCCCTTCCGTAAGGGGTCTAACTTGCTCCAACCAACGGCTCCGTTCTTCGGACTCTTCCCACACGCGATAATTTTCATACTTATCAAAGCTAATGATGGTAACGTGCTCACCGCGAGGATTGACTGGCTTAATCAGCTGGGTGCCCAAATGACCTTGAAAACGGCTACAGGCACGTGAAATGCCTTCTGACCATCTCTCAAATTCTTGCTCAGCACCTTCCCTTATCCGGCGACGAATAATAGATGTTACTGGCGTCTGAGGTGCCGTGTCCCGCTGTACTATCTCGATCAAATGTCAGCCCTCAGTCTCAGCCAGATAGGTAGCCGGGGAACCAATCAACGATAACTCTTCGCGGCGGCATCAACGGCCACGCCCAGGCTGATCTTTGCCCCCATATCCGCTAACACCGCTTCTAACGCCCCCAGACAAAAGAGGACATTTTTCTGATTACTGGCAAACCCCATGAGCCCTATGCGCCAGACTTTACCCGCCAACGCACCCAAACCAGCACCAATTTCCAAACTATACTCATTAAGTAGCCGTGACCGCACAACCGCATCGTCGGCTCCCTCAGGAATAGTGACGGCATTTAACTGAGGCAAACGCTCGCCTTCTTTGACCACAAACGAAATTCCCATGGCCTCAAATCCTGCCTTGAGCGCATTATGATTTTGCCAATGCCGTGCCCACGCATTTTCAATTCCTTCCTCCTGAAGAATCACTAAGGCTTCATGCAGTCCATACAACGCATTGACCGGCGCCGTATGGTGATAGGCACGCTTGCCTCCTCCTTCCCAATATCCCAGTACCAGGTTTAAATCAAGGAACCAGCTTTGGACTCTTGTCTTACGATTTTTAATTACCGCTAACGCCCGTTCACTGAAGGTTACCGGCGACAAGCCCGGGGTACAGGAAAGACACTTCTGCGATCCCGAGTAAACCGCGTCCAGCCCCCAGTCGCTAACCCTAAGCTCTGAACCACCCAATGAGGTGACGGTGTCGACAATGGTTAAACAATCATTTGCCTGGGCGAGTTGCGCCAGTGTTCTGACATCCGACATCGCTCCCGTTGATGTCTCAGCATGAACAAAGGCCAGCACCTTGGCATCGGGGTTGGATTTTAATGCCGCTTCAACCTTATTGGGATCAACCGCCGCACCCCATTCATCCTCCACCATGACTGCCGTTGCGCCACAGCGTTCAACATTTTCTTTCATTCGTCCGCCAAATACGCCATTTTGGCACACAATAACCTTATCACCCGGCTCCAGTATATTGACAAAGCACATCTCCATGCCGGCCGATCCCGGTGCGGATACGGGCATGGTCAGCCCATAGTCTGTTTGAAAGGCGTAACGCAGCAGCTCTTTGGTTTCATCCATCATCATGACAAAGGCAGGATCCAGATGGCCAATCGTCGGACGTGCCATGGCACCAAGAATACGCGGATTAACATCGGAGGGCCCTGGTCCCATTAAAGTTCGAACCGGCGGATGAAATGATTTGATGCTCATAAAAATTCCCGAAAATAGTGTTGATTACATGTCCGCTCAAGTGGACCACTCAAAAAGGATGGCATTTTAACAGTTTATGTCCCACGAAAAAATGCACCATACGTAACAAAACACAACCGGCTCTAATGAGCCTTCTATTTCCGAGAAATATTTCGAATGAAGCCTCCTGCAACATTCGCTATCTGATTATCCAATTCTAACCGCATTAGGATTTGGCTCAGAGTGGCTACTGGCAGTCGAGACCGCTCCACTAATAGATCTACTGAAGTCGGCTCATCTCCCACTAACTCAAATACTTTTAAATCCAACCCCGATGGCAGGTTAGTTTCAGCCTGCACCAACTCAGGTTTCTGCGTCGGCGAGTACGAAGCTGTTGATATATGCAGGCTTAATTCCTCCAAAATATCATCTATCGTTTCAACCAATTTAGCACCTTGGCGGATCATTGCGTGGCAACCTTTGGTGGTTGGGTTATGGACAGATCCAGGCATAGCAAATACCTCTCGCCCCTGTTCAACGGCATAGCGTGCCGTGATAAGCGATCCGCTTCGCAAAGCAGCCTCAACCACTAACACCCCTAGGCTCAACCCACTGATAATACGATTCCGCTGAGGAAAATAAGCCGGTTTAGGCGCAGTGCCCAGTGGAAACTCAGTAATTAATGCCCCTTGCTCAATAATTTCCTGTGCTAACTCATGGTGTCGCCGCGGATAAACCTGATCTGCTCCGGTAGCCATTACCGCTATTGTCGGCCTGCCGACCTCTAACGAACCCCGATGACTTGAACCATCAATACCCAATGCCAGCCCACTAGTAATTGTCAGGCCACAACAAGCCAGTTGGCGGGCAAACAGTCTAGCCGTCTCGATACCCGCCGGACTGGCGTGGCGGCTGCCCACGACAGCAAGTTGAGGATTCGTAAGAACTTCCGGAGACCCTTGGACAAAAAGCAGCAAAGGCGGGGCGGATATTTCTTTTAATTGAGCAGGATAGCGCTGATCATTCAAAGTGATCAAAGAGCAGTTTGGCTCTTGCGCCCATAGTAATGATTTGCTGATAAGGTCGTGAAGTTTTCCCCTCGCGGGCCTTTCTTGATAACCACGAATGACAATTCTTATTTTTTCGCCCACTCCCAAGCTTTTCAGCTCACTATCGCTCGCGCTCAATAAAGTTGAAGGACTGCCAAAGTATTGGATTAAACCAAGGCTAACTTTCAAGGGGAAAGACATATGAAAAAGGGCCAACCATGGCCCTAAATCTGGGTTATCTGTGACGTTCATCGATCATCCTTGATCCAACGTTTAAGTAGTTTACTGTTAGGGGTTTTTTAGCTCATCCAACACGGCTAATGGCCGCTGCGCCTTTAGCACCAGTCCGTAGCTCATTTTTTCAAAGACCCTGAATACCATCAAAATCCCAGCACGTTCAGCGGGTAGTTGCACTACATCCTTGCGAATTCTATCTTTCACCAAGCCACCACGATGATAAATCGCCATGACATTACCCACTTTAATCTCGTCTCGCTCCCCTCTGTTGAGAGCCACCACGTCGAATTGTCCTACTTGGTTGACGCCACCCAAGACAGAAATAATTTTCCCATTTATTTCACTATCCGGAGAGCTGGGGAAAAAGGTAGGTACTACTTTGGTCTCTTCCGTCGGCAATAAGCGATCATGGAGGCGTACTTCTTCATTGCTGGTACTAAGGCGCATCGTAGCAACATCGTCTTCCTTGTGAACGATCTTTCCAAGACCTACTTCAAGCGCCTCAATACCTAGCTCTTCTCCCGTATCAGGATCTACGTATCGTGTACCAGGACGATAGACGCCATAGGAAGAAAAAAGTGTCACTCCGCCATCTTGGTTATCACGGGAATAGAGTTTATCGCCCCCACCTGAAATAATACGTCCTTCGTGTCCAGAAATAACATAAGAAGCATCATCTAGCGTTTTAGCATCAACCACACGACTGTGGTTAATGAAGGCATCTATCGCATCTAAAGGAATCGCCGGAATAACTGTATCTAAAGGCTCAATCCTGGCTTGTGGGGTTAATTTAACCGTTCTACTACCATCGCCACGTTGCAATACCAGTCTTGGCTTGCCCCCGACGTATACCAAGCTAATGACGTCGCCCGGGTAAATTAGGTGGGGATTTTCAATCTGCGGATTAACTTGCCAGATTTCCGGCCACAGCCATGGGGTTTTTAAGAAAGTCTCAGAAATATCCCAAAGCGTGTCTCCCTTTTTAACCACGTAACGATCGGGATGATCCAATCGCAGCGGGTTTTCCCCCTCATGATGCTCTGCGTAAGCCGCCATGGACAATAGCAGAACAGTCAGGAACCCAAAAAGCGCTTTCCTCATGGCATGAATCCTTAAATTTCGGGTAGTTAAATACCAAACAGTTCTCTGTATAATAGAACAAATTTTCAACTATGCCTGTTAAATATAGCTTTTACCGCAATATATCGCCAAAAAATTTATTCGCATAAAGACCCTGATATAGTATCTTGGCGCATTGCTAACCGCAATTGGAGTTTTTTGTACCTATGGCGTTGCTGAATATCCTTAGATTTCCTGATCCCAGACTACGCAAAATAGCCCAACCCATTGATGAAATTGACGACAGCATTCGCCAATTAGCAGAGGATATGTTGGAAACCATGTATGCCGCGCCTGGTATTGGTTTGGCGGCAACACAGGTCAATGTGCAAAAACGACTGGTGGTCATGGATATTTCCGAAGAAAAGGACCAGCCTCTTATTTTTATCAACCCTGAGATACAACCTATTGGCGATGAGATTGAAGAAATGGAAGAGGGGTGTCTCTCTGTGCCTGGATTTTTTGAGCTGGTAAAGCGTCCCGCCCATGTGATAATTCGTGCACTGGATAAAGAAGGAAAGCCCTTTGAAATTGAAGATCAAGAGCTCTTAGCCGTCTGTATTCAGCACGAAATAGACCACCTGGATGGTAAGCTCTTTGTTGACTACCTTTCGCCGCTTAAGCGCCAGCGCATTCGCAAAAAGCTCGAGAAGCAGGAACGACTACAGCTTTGATTCACTGTATTTCTGACGAAACCCACTATTAATAATGAATCCATCAAAACCCAAAGTTTGCTCCTTGCGTATCATTTTTTCTGGTACTCCCGATTTTGCCGCCGTCAGCTTGGCGGCGCTACTTGATAGCCCGCATCAAGTGATTGCCGTTTACACCCAGCCTGACCGGCCGGCGGGAAGAGGTCGCCAGTTAACCGCCAGCCCTGTTAAACAACTCGCCCTCCAGCATCATATCCCCGTCTATCAACCCTCCAGCTTAAAGAACAGTGAGGCGGTCGCTCAGTTAAAAGCACTGGATGCGGATCTAATGGTCGTGGCTGCCTATGGCATCATTTTACCGCCGATAGTTCTTGAAATACCGAAATACGGATGCATCAACATCCATGCTTCTTTACTCCCTCGCTGGCGTGGCGCAGCGCCAATACAGCATGCCATTCTGGCGGGTGATATTCACTCAGGCATTACTATTATGCAAATGGATGCCGGTTTGGACACGGGGGATATACTATTGAAGGCCCCTTGTGATATAACGCCAGAGGATACGGGCAGCTCCCTGCACGACCGTTTAGCTAAACTGGGCGCACAAACCTTACTTTCTGCATTAGCGGATTTACCCAGCACTCAAGCCCAAGCGCAAAAACAGGATGATTCGCAAGCCTGTTATGCCTCGAAACTAGAAAAACAACAAGCCAGAATTGACTGGTCTCTTGAGGCGCAACAATTATCCCGACAAGTCCGAGCATTTAATGCCTGGCCAGTCGCCTTTAGTGAGTTAGGGGATCAGCGGGTGAGAATATGGCAAGCACAGGCTTTGGACGAATCAAGCAGCGAAGAACCCGGCACGATTATTAAGGCAACGGCGGCGGGTATCGATGTGGCCTGCGGTAAAGGCATACTGCGTTTGTTGAAAATTCAGTTGCCTGGTGCAAAAGCGCTGGCGGTCGGCGAAGTCCTAAAGGCAAAAATAGACTATTTTTGTCTGGGCACCCAATTCACTTTCGCCTAGCTAAGGGCTATTAGCCTCATGAAGTTAACTACTCGTCATATCGACCTTCCTTAATATGGACACTCGGGCTATTGCCGCGGAAATACTGACAAAAATACTGATTCGTCAACAATCTTTGAACGAATTGCTACCCTATCGCGACGCCCAGCTTAGCTTGCAGGATGAGGCGTTAGTGCAGGCACTTTGCTATGGCGTTTGTCGTTGGCAACTAAAATTGAACTGCCTTGTTCAAAAACTGTTGGACAAACCCCTGAAGCAAAAGGATACGAATATTCATGCTCTGCTGTTACTGGGCCTATATCAATTGTTGTATATGCGCATACCCGCTCACGCGGCAGTTAGTGAAACCGTTCAAGCTTGCACAACATTGGGAAAACCTTGGGCGCGTGGGCTTATCAACGCAGTGCTACGACGCTTTCAGCGCGATCAGGAAGAACTTCAAGCCGAGCTGTCAGCCTCTCCAGAATATCAATACTCGCATCCCTCATGGCTGCTGACACGTTTAAAGCAAGCATGGCCAAACAGCTGGGAAGATATTTGTGTCGCAAATAATACCCAGGCCCCCATGACCTTAAGGGTAAACCAACAGAAGATCCGTCGTGAAGACTACCTCCATCTATTAGCAAATAATGGTATTGACGCTCATTGCTGCCGTTGGTCCAGTTCAGGTATTCAACTTAGTCATGCCTCTGCTGTAAACAAATTACCCCAATTCGATCAAGGAGTTGTCAGCGTACAAGATGAAGCGGCACAGATAGCTGCCAGTCTGATGGAGTTAGAATCCGGGTTAAGGGTACTGGACGCTTGTGCCGCACCCGGAGGGAAAACCTGTCACCTGCTTGAACAGGAACCTGAACTGGCTGAGTTGGTTGCGCTTGAATACGACAACCAGCGCCTGATAAAAATCAAAGAAAATCTCGAACGCTTAGGCTTAAATGCCACCTTAGTGGAAGGTGATGCGACATCTCCGGAAAACTGGTGGGACAAACAACCCTTTGACCGAATTCTACTTGATGCACCCTGTTCTGCCATTGGCGTTATTCGTCGCCATCCCGATATAAAATTGCTGCGCCGAAACGCGGATATTGATAAGCTTGCAAGCCAACAGCTGGCAATGCTCGAAGTCCTTTGGCCTCTGCTTAAGCCTGGAGGGTTGCTGCTTTATGCAACCTGCTCGATATTACCGGAAGAAAATGAACAGTTGATCAAACAATTTATCGGTAACACAGTGAACGCCAGGTTTCGGAAAATTAATGCTCAGTGGGGGATCGCTGCAGAGTATGGCCGCTATTTATTACCAACAGTAATGGGTAATGATGGCTTCTACTATGCAAAAATCACCAAAGACATCTCTCTTTAGCATGACTCTACACCACAAAAATAATCAGCCCCTCTCATGAAAATTATTATTCTAGGTGCCGGCCAAGTTGGCACCACTGTTACCGAAACTTTAGCCAGCGAGGCCAATGATATTACTGTGGTAGACAGTGACATTGAAAAGTTAGATCAACTCAAGGATCGACTGGATATTCGTACCGTTTATGGCAATGCCTCATCACCTAGCGTCTTACAGCAAGCTGGCGCGGATGATGCCGATATGCTAATTGCACTGACCAGCAGTGACGAAACCAACATGATAGCGTGCCAAGTGGCCTATACGTTATTCCATACACCCCATAAAATCAGCCGGGTGCGCTCCCCGGATTATCTGACTCGTGGCAAGTTGTTCGGACGTAAGGCCATTCCTATAGATGAGATTATTAGCCCACACCAGGAGGTGACTGACCATATCAGCAGGCTTATAAAAAATCCAGGAGCACTTCAGGTGTTGGACTTTGCTGATGGCAAAGTCCAATTGGTTGCTGTTCGCGCTATCTCTGGGGGACCATTGGTCGGAAATAAAATTCGCACTTTGCGCGAACACTTACCTGCGGTAGATACCCGCGTTGCCGCCATTTATCGCAAAGACGCCGCCATTGTACCGCAGGCGGACACCCTCATCGAAGCCAACGACGAAGTCTTCTTCATCGCGGCCAAAAAAGATATCCGCCAAGTGATGAGCGAGCTTCGTCGACTCGATAACGCCTATAAAAGTGTTGTGATTGTCGGCGGTGGTAATATTGGCGCTCGGCTTGCCGGGGATTTGGAGTCACAGTTTCAGGTTAAATTATTAGAACGCGATCCTATCCGTTGCCGAGCCCTGTCAGAGGATCTAAACAGAACCATTGTCCTTTACGGGGATGCTTCCAACAAGGAACTTCTGTTGGAGGAAAATATTGATAGTACTGACGTCTTCTGTGCTCTTACTAATAATGACGAGATCAATATTATGTCCTCCATGCTCGCCAAGCGGCTCGGTGCAGCAAAGGTAATCACCCTGATTAATAATCCTGCCTATATTGATCTGGTTCAAGGTGGAGACATCGATATCGCTATTTCACCTCAACAAATTACAGTTAGCCGTTTGCTTCGGCATGTGCGTCGTGGCGATATTGTTACTGTCCACTCATTACGGCGCGGGGCGGCTGAAGCCATCGAAATGATTGCCCGTGGAGATAACCAATCTTCACGTGTGGTCGGCAAATCACTGGATCAAATTCCTCTACCGGAAGGTACCACGATTGGCGCCATTGTCCGTGACAAAGAGGTACTGATTGCCCATCATGATGTCGTTATACATAGCGATGACCACATCATTCTTTTCCTTCCGGATAAAAGCAAGGTGCGTGAGGTTGAACGCCTATTCCAGGTTGGGATAAGTTTCTTTTAACAATGAGTGTTTTCTTTATGTATCCAACTCAACAATAACTAACCAGCATAACGATGCATTTCACTGTTATTTTACGCATTTTAGGCATATTGCTTATGGTCTTCAGCCTTACCCTGGTGATTCCATTAGCGGTGGGCCTGATTTATAGCGAATCCGCCAGTAATGCGTTTCTCATGGCATTCGGTATTACCTTTTGCACCGGTCTTTTAGTCTGGTTTCCTTTTCAAAACAGCAACCATGAGCTGCGAACCAGAGATGGTTTTATTATTACAGCACTGTTTTGGACCGTGTTAAGCCTGTTCGGGGCACTTCCACTTTATTTAAACCAGGAGGTGACTCTCAATCTAGCAGATGCTGTCTTTGAATCTGTATCCGGCCTCACAACGACCGGTGCTACCGTTATAACTGGCATCGATTCTCTACCTAATTCCATACTTTATTATCGCCAACAACTGCAGTGGCTGGGTGGTATGGGAATAATCGTCTTGGCGGTAGCGATATTACCGATGCTGGGAATTGGTGGTATGCAGTTATACCGCGCCGAAACGCCGGGACCAGTGAAAGACAGTAAGTTAACGCCGCGGATTACCGAAACCGCCAAAGCCCTGTGGTATATCTACGCCAGTCTGACCCTGTTATGTTTTCTTGCCTATTGGGCGGCAGGCATGACTGCTTTCGACGCCATTTGCCATAGCTTTTCCACTGTCGCTATTGGCGGTTTTTCCACGCATGATGCCAGCTTCGCCTACTTCGATAGTCCATTATTAGAAGCGATTGCCGTTGGCTTTATGCTGATTTCTGGTGTTAACTTTGGCCTTCACTTTTTCGCCTGGCGTAATCGCAGGCTTCGTCATTACTTCCATGATCCAGAATTTAAATTTTATTTAACCATTGTTGGTGTGGTGATACTGGTCACTTTTGGTGTCCTTATTTACAGTGAAACCTATCCCCCACTCCAAGCCATTCGCGCCAGCCTGTTTGAAGTCGTCTCTATCGCCACTACGACAGGATTTGCGACGGCAGATTTCGCCAACTGGCCGAGCTTGCTGCCTTTTTTACTTTTTGTCGCCGCTTTTTCGGGAGGTTGTGCCGGGTCAACGGGAGGCGGAATGAAAGTAATCCGTATCCTTTTACTTTATAAACAAGGGGTTCGTGAAGTTAAGCGCCTGATCCACCCAAACGGGGTCTTCTCCATCAAGTTAGGCGCCCATTCTGTTTCGGAAAGAGTCATCGAGGCGGTTTGGGGGTTTTTCTCCGTTTATATGCTGGTATTTGTTTTTATGCTGATGGCATTGCTCGCCACAGGTATCGATCAAGTAACTGCTTGGTCAGCCGTTGGTGCCACGCTCAATAATCTTGGCCCTGGTTTAGGTGGCGTTGCAACACATTATGGTGATTTAAATACTTCAGCGAAATGGGTACTTTGCTTATCCATGTTATTAGGTCGACTGGAAGTATTTACTTTGCTTGTTATTTTCTCTCCCATGTTTTGGCGGAAATAGCTGTTTATCTTATCCACTTGTTAGCTACAGTTAACAACCAATTAATTTATTTCTAAGCCAAATACGGTTTGAGTTATGAGTGGTTTCCTCTTTGTTATTACCGTTTTATTCTGGGGTTCCACCTGGATCGCGATTAAATTTCAACTTACCAGCGTTGCGCCGGAAGTGTCTCTGGTTTATCGGTTTGGAGCAGCGTCCATCATCTTCTTTTTTTTCGCTGCCTTAAAAAGACAACGTCTAAAGATCCCCTTTAAAGATCATCAATACCTCGCTTTATTAGGCGTTTTGATGTTTGGCATGAATTATTTGTTAACCTATTGGGCCGCAAAGTCCATCCCTTCCGGCTTACTGGCAACAATTTTTGCCCTCGCTCCGGTGGTAAATATCCTCTTCGAACTTCTGTTTTTCGGCCGTCGTATTGAACCGTTTATGCTCTTGGGCGCCATCGTTGGAGCTTCAGGTATTGCCATTATCTTTTGGCCGGAATTGGCTAATCTCACTATCGGGAACGATATGCTTTTTGGTTTGGTTTTCTGCCTGTGTGCGATTATCCTTTTTTCTTTAGGCAGCATGGTGTCGGTGAGAAACCATGCCGCATCTTTACCGGTTTTAACCTGTAATGCTTACGGTATGGCTTATGGCGCTTTGTTTCTTGCCCTATTCGCGATTGCCAATGGGAAACTTTTTACTTTTGACCAGAGCTTCTCTTATATTGCATCTCTTTCCTATCTGATAATTGTGGGTACTGTTCTTTCGTTTTTATGTTTTTTAACGTTAATGGCAAGAATTGGTCCTAGCAAGGCGGCTTACACCACTATCTTTTTCCCGATGGTGGCACTACTCATATCAACGCTTTTCGAAAATTTTCAATGGACAACCATGAATTTACTTGGTGTCATGCTAGCGCTTTCAAGCAGTCTTTTTGTGATGCGAAGATCCAGGCTATCGAACTAACGTTTCTATATTAGAAAATACGACCGCGATTTAGAATCTGTTTTGGATCAAACATTTGTTTTATTTCTTTCATTAAAGCAATTTCTTCAGCGCTGCGTGAAAGTGACAAATATTTTTTCTTAAGCATACCGATACCATGTTCCGCTGAAATCGAGCCCTGGTACTGGCCCACCTTTTGATAAACCAGGGCTGAAACAGCTGCCCGGTGGTTAGCGTCGGAAAGTCTAACGGCAAGATGTAGATTACTGTCGCCTATATGGCCGAACAACATGCACCTCTCATCTGGTAATTCTTGTTTGAGCTGCTGCTCCACTTCAGCAACAAAGACTTGCATCGACTTTATTGGAATACTGATATCGAAAGCAACCACGGGAGAGATCGATGAAATCACATCGCCGATCCCATCTCTAATTTGCCAAAAAGCGTCTGCTTCCCGATTGGATTGTGCGATTAGCGCATTTCGCAACACTCCTTTTTCGAGAGCACTGAACAGCATCTCTTCAAACATATTGTTGATAACAGAATTATCTGCGCCCTGATACTGCAGGAGTACATAAATAGGATACGCCTGTTCAAAGGGATTTTTTATGTGCTCTACATGCTGAACAATAAAGTCATAATAGCTGGCCCACATCACCTCAAAGGCGCAAACACCCCCAGCCAGCTCTGTTTGGGCCTGCTTGAAAAAAGCGATGGCACGGCCTAAATCAGCGGTGGCACATAATGCGGTATATGTCCTTGGTAACCGGGGATGCAGCTTCAATACCACCCGCGTCACTATGCCGAGTGTCCCTTCGCTACCAATAAATAACTGTTTTAAATCGTAGCCAGTGTTGTTTTTTATTACCTTATTAAGAGAACTGATAATTCGCCCATCAGCCAACACTACTTCCAGGCCCAACACCAGATTCCGCGTCATACCATAACGAACCACCTGACTTCCGCCTGCATTAGTCGCGACATTGCCGCCAATGGTACATGAACCGCGTGCTCCCAAATCAAGCGCAAGATAGAATCCCTCCGCAAGCACGGCTTCCTGAGCCAGTTCAAGTGACGTTCCGGCTAACACCGTCATACACATAGAATCGGTATCTATTTCCTCGATACCGGCCATTCTCTCTAAGGATAATACGATCTCGTCGCCTCTGGGTATCGCCGCGCCGGCTAAACCGGTCATCCCTCCCTGAGTAACAACCGGTTGTCCCCACTCATAACAGATGCGAATCATTTCTGACACTTGTTCTGTTGTAGTGGGTCTTAGCACCGCTATCGGCTTTTGGGCGGGGACCTCACTCCAATCAGCACAATACTTTTCACCTATATTTTCGCCTATCAATAACGTCTTATTATCAAATTGATTTTGCAGCCTATCGAGCAACCCGTTCATTTACTAATCCGAATAAATTCTTTATTTAATTCTGACAGCGTGCGGCAACCCAATAATTGCATATCCCGGATAATTTCACCTCGGAGTATGGCGAAGGCCTTTTCTACTCCAACCTTCCCGGCGGCGCTTAACCCGTAAATATAAGGCCGACCGATCATGCATGCTTTTGCCCCAAGGGCGATCGCCTTAATCACATCAGTGCCTCTCCGAATACCGCTATCAATAATAATTTCAAGATCCCCTCCCACACGATCCTTCATCTCAGGCAACATGGCAATTGTGGCTACGGCATGATCCAACTGTCTGCCGCCATGATTCGAGAGTACCAGTCCATTAACACCACATTGCTTTGCCTGAACAGCGTCTTCTGGATTTAGAATGCCTTTGATCAGTATTTCGCCATCAAACTGTTCCCTTAACCAATCAACCTCTTTCCAGGTCACAGACGGAGTCAACTGGTCGGTGACATACTGTAAAAGTGTGGTTTTACCTTTGGCGCCAGTAATACGGTCACCACTGACATTTGCCGTAGTGACTCTGGGTTTGGTCAGATAGTCCCAGCACCAACCAGGGTGAAGCGCGGTTTCCAAAATAGTTTTCAAGCTGGGGTGTGGCGGCACGCTAAAGCCATTTCGCAGATCCTGTTCCCGGTTCCCTCCAACGAAAGCATCAACGGTCAGGCATAGGGCTTGATAACCTGAAGCTTTGGCTCGCTCAATAAACTCCTTTACCAAACCTTTATCCCTGTACATATAAAGCTGAAACCACTTGGGACCCGGAATTTCAGCCACTTTTTCTATGGATGTGCTGGAGAGCGTTGACAGGGAATAGACTATTCCGGCTTGACTGGCTGCGCTCGCGGCGGCAATCTCTCCCTCATGGTGGAATAAACGCGGCAGCGCAACCGGCGCGCAGATAATAGGCATGTTTATTTTTTGATTAAACACGAATGTTGATATATCAACATCCGCCACATCCACCAATATTCGCGGTAATAGTTCAACCTGATCAAAAGCACTCCGGTTCCGCCTTCCGCAAACACCATCTTCTGCAAATCCGTCTAAATACCCAAACATGGCCTTGGGCAACCGGCGTTCAGCCTGCCGCCTTAAATCAGCTATGTTATAGCAGTTAGACAAGTTATTCTTAAACATCATATACAACTACGTCGTTTAGTTAAAAACCCCAAAATACAAATAACAAAAGGCAAAGGTTGCCAGACACAGCATGCCCAGCAAACTCCACATTTTTAGCCATAAACCCGGTTGTAATGACAGCGGCACCGCACTGGAAAACATGGCCCGATGGTTGATAAAAGCAATGAAGGGTGCCACCAGAAAGGCCACGCTCGTGGCAAAATCGATAAAGGATTTAAATGACCGCATAAACAAAAGAATGATGAGAATCGCTCCCAAGCATTGCAGAACGATAAAACTATTGTACGAAAGCAGGGGCTCGCGCTTATCTCCTTTCTCCGCTCTTAGTGTGTTAATGATCCCCGCCAATGCTCGCGGGCAGGCATCCATTAGCGTTAATAATGTTGAAAACATAATTGCTATCGCTGCTATCGCGATAATCGGATAGGCCCATTGCCCAATTGCCTGTGTAAATAGCCCCATAAACTGACCGGCAAATCCGGCAGCAGATTCTGAAATGGCAATCCCTTCTTGCCGCATAAAGACTGCACCTAATAGCAAAAAGCAAAAGGCTAACGTCATCGTTCCGAAGTATCCCAAATTAAAATCAAATCGCGCTTCTTGGGGGGTAACCGGTCGTTTTAAATCCTTTGACTTAGCGCAAACCCAGAGAGATTGAAAAACAGATGCACCTACTGCCGTAGGCATCCACCCAGCAAAAGCAATAATAAAAAGGATGGTTTTTGTGTCCAGCGCCACCAGTGGAGATATTTCGACGGGTTTAAGTGTTAAATTTGGGAAGGCCAGCAAAACTGCAATCAAAATTAACACGGTGAACAACACAACGAATGCTGTCGTAATTTTTTCAAACAGATGGTATTTCCCGGATATGAGAAGAATACTGCTAGTAACCAATAATATGCTGGTCATTGCCAAAGGATTAAAACCTAACCCCAAAATATTATTCAACAAGCCGCCTGTTATTAACGCCACAGCAGAAGTAGCAATAAACATATTGACGAACAACTCGAGGCTAAAAAAACAAACCGCCCAACGTCCCTGCCGAAAATAGCTCTCTATCAGTGACTCCTTGGTTGCCGCAGCATATGCAGAACCAAAATAAAATACCGGGTATTTAATAAAGCACGCCAGTAGAATTACCCACCAAAGCGCTAGACCGTAGTCAGCACCCGCACGGGTTGACTGAACCAAGTGAGAGGTTCCCACACAAGCAGCGGCAAACAGCATTCCCGGACCAAGCTTTTCTCCGACTGTTTTTAATAAATTCATAAGCAAATAATAATCCCCAAGCTTCCCAGTGGCTAAAGTTACATCTTGTTTAATGTAATATCAATTAATTTATTGCATCTTCAACTAATTTGAATTTGCAGTCATTCTTTGTATAATAAGCAAATTATGCAGTCTATCATTGAGGGGTTAAACCCATGAGCAAGATTAAATCACCGGCAACTGCTCCAAAAGCGGGCTCGATGACATTATCCTCTCGGAAAAAATCGGCACCAACAAAATTCCCGATCGACCTTCAAACTTTCTTACCCTTTCGTTTTTTCCAGATGGGGCTGAGAATGTCAGACACTGGGAGTAAACTATCCGTATTAATTAAGGAATCCGAGGCACCTATCGGCGACCGCGAATGGCGTGTTATTGCATTATTGGGCGCTTACGGAGGGCTGACGAATGGTCAACTTGCCAATATATCAAGCCTAGATGCGGCAACGATTTCCCGTGCTGTAAAAACCCTCAAAGGGATAGGTTTTGTAGATACTTTACAATCTAAACTTGACCGGCGTCGACTGCTCATCTACTTAACTCAAGCCGGTGCTAAATATCATGATCAAATTACCCCTAAGCGTATTGAAACCGGTGAGCTCATTGCCGCCGGCCTATCTTCTCAAGAATTAAAAACATTGCTGAGAATTTTAGATAAATTAGACAGACATTTAGAACATCTTGAAAGTGAAACCGATGACGAATGGGAATAGTCATTCACTACTATTCATTCAAGACTTTCAACCATTTCGCAATCTATTTCCTCTAACATAGCCGCCAGGCAAGTGGTTGCCTTCCTCATACGTTTGTTTCACAAACATCCATTTAATTGCATCTTCAACTATTAATAAATATAATCACTCCACTAATAAAAGCAAAACCATACTGGAGGGGAAATTATGAATAAGAAAATACTCGCCGTAGCAATAGGAAGCATTCTATTACCGGCCACCAGCCTGTCGATAGCGGATGATGCCGGATTTACCATTGAAGAAATAATGGTTACCGCTCGCAAACGTGAAGAAAGCCTACAGGATGCCCCGTTAGCCGTTACCGCTCTGTCCGGGCAAGCACTTGATGAACGCGACATGACTCAAATATCAGCCATTGCCGATATTGCGCCTAATGTTAATTTTAGCTTCAGCGGCACCAGCTCTGGCTCTGGTTCAGCCGCTGTTGTCTATATTCGTGGCGTTGGACAAAATGATTTCACTCCTGTTACTGACCCGGGTGTCGGTATCTATATCGACGGGGTATATCTCGGAAGAACATTGGGATCGGTGTTAGATATTGTTGATCTGGAACGACTGGAGGTCTTACGTGGCCCACAGGGAACCTTATTTGGTCGAAACAGTATTGGGGGCGCCATCAGTTTAACG
>JAIPFG010000025.1 GCA_021736745.1 Pseudomonadales bacterium | reverse complement strand
AGCGGCCAATTGATTTATCTCGGTTCAACCTCTTACCGCTTAAAGTCTTCCGGGTAATAGTCCAACGCACTTCGCACCGGGAAGGGGGTCATGCCCCCCATCGCACAGAGGGACCCATATTCCATGGTGTCGCAGAGTTCCCGCAACAAAATCAAATTTTCCTCACGATGATCGTTAACCAACACCTTATCAATCACTTCAACACCACGTACCGCACCAATCCGACAGGGCGTGCATTTACCGCAGGATTCGTGGGCACAGAATGCCATCGCAAAACGCGCCTGTTCGGCCATATCCACGCTATCATCAAAAACAACGACGCCACCATGCCCTAGCATGGCCCCGATGGCTGCAAAAGACTCATAATCGAGCGGTGTATCCCATTGCGATGCCGGCAAATAGGCTCCCAGCGGACCTCCCACCTGGATAGCTTTTATCGGGCGACCACTGAAGCTGCCACCGCCAAATTCTTCTACTGCCTCACGCAGAGTCATGCCGAAAGCCAACTCGACTAAACCGCCCCGTCGAATATTGCCCGCCAATTGCACGGTAAGAGTACCGCGCGAACGGCACATGCCATACTCCTGATAATGCTGCGCCCCCTCTGCCAGCACGGTGCTCACCGCAGCAAAAGACAACACGTTATTAACGACGGTGGGCTTACCGAACAGCCCCTCTATGGCTGGCAACGGGGGTTTAACGCGCACCATACCCCGCTTACCTTCGAGGCTATCTAATAACGAAGTTTCTTCGCCACAGATATAAGCCTCGGCACCCATCCGTACCGCTAAGGTAAATGTTCGCCCACTCCCCAGGATCGACTCCCCCAAATATCCCGCCTCTTCAGCCCGGGCGATGGCGTTATTCAGTATCGCTCTGGCTTTCGGATATTCAGAGCGCAAATAAATATAACCCCGGTCGGCACCCACGCCCAAACCGGCAATAATCATTCCTTCTATCAATTGGTAAGGGTCGGACTCCATCAGCAAACGATCGGCAAAGGTGCCTGAATCCCCTTCATCCGCATTGCAGACAATGTATTTTTGTCCGGCTGGCGTATCCAGAACCGTTTGCCATTTAATGCCTGTGGGGAAAGCGGCACCGCCACGGCCTCTTAACCCGGAGGCCTTGACTTCATCCACTATGGCCTGGGGTGACAATGGCAGTGCGCGCTCTAACCCTTTGAATCCGCCCAGTGTGCGGTAATTGTCTAAACAGAGCGGATCACCGATCCCCGCTCTGGCGAAGGTCAACCGTTGTTGTTTGCTGAAATAAGGGATTTCTTCTATTAAACCAAGATAGAGGGGATGTTGGGATGGCTTAGCCTTCAGTGCGTCCAACAGGCCTGGAATATCAGCGGACTTAACCGGACCAAAACCGATACGTCCTTCTGCCGTTTCCATCTCCAACAAAGGCTCCAACCAAAACAGACCACGCGAGCCATTACGCACCAAGTCGATGGTTAGCCCTTTTGCTGTCGCTTCTCGAATAACAGAAGCGGCGGCATCATCCGCCCCCATCGCACTGGCAGTGGTATCTTGCGGCAAGTAGAGACGCAGGCTCATACCACTCCTCCGGTTTCATCCATTTTCGCCAGTAATTGATCGAATCGTTCGTTATCAACTCGGGCATAGACTTGGTCGCCTACCCGTACTGAGGGAGAACAGGCGCAATTGCCCAAACAATAGACGGGTTCCAGTGTGACTTTACCGTCCTCCGTGGTTTCACCAAAATCAATACCTAGGCGCTGACGGGCATGGTTCTCCAATTGCCGCCCACCCATCGCCTGGCAGGCCTCGGCTCTGCAGATTTGTAACACATAACGGCCAGTGGGTTGCTCACGAAAACCATGATAAAAACTGATGACGCCCTGTACCTCGGCACGCGACAAATTCAGGCTCTTGGCAATCACCGGCACCGATTCCTTTGGCACATGGCCAAAATAATCCTGAACGGCATGAAGAATGGGCAACAGAGGACCTTCCAAAGAACTGAGTTTCTCAACAATCTGTTGCGTTTTTTTAATCTGTTCTGTATTCATCCAAACCCCTATTCTGAGCCATTTCAGTGGAGGGCGAGTCCGATGATCTAGATTGACAAGTCACTGGGTGAAAAGCAAGCGTCAACCAGGATGACTAAAATAATATCACAGCCTGCTCCGCTATGAGACTCTTTAACTCATGTAAAATTCACCATTCGTTGATACTGTTAACCGTGATTAATCCATCAAAGGCCCGTGCCGGGCCTAACAGAAAACCCGCAACCATTAAGCAACCGAAACGCATTTCCGTCTATACGTACTATTGAGGTAATTGGCCAAGTGCTGGCTAATATCATAGGCATCATCAGTCACACCATGAATAAAGCTGGATTTTCGGCGACGCATAAAGGGTAACCCCAGGACATACATCCCGGGTGAGTTAACTATGCCCCCATCATGCCTTAGCATTCCTTTACGATCCAAAACAGGCACCTTGAGCCAGGAATAATCCGGTCGAAATCCAGTCGCCCAAATGATGGTTTTGATTTCTCCGCTGGCCAGATTCAGGTCAAGTCTTGGCGAACCATCGACACCTGTCGGCTCTGGACGATCAGGTTCATCAATTTCGGTCCCTAAGCCATGCGCCTCAATCCATTGATCAATGGTGCTCAACAAACGTCCAAGTTTAAGGTCCGCTAATTTACAGACATTAGGCAGCGAACCCGCAAATTGCGCGGTATGATCTCGAACGCCGGAGAAACGACCGACTATCTGTACACCCTGACTGGCCAAGCGGTTTAAGTCCAGTGTATTGCGTTCAGATGAACCGGCTAACTGAGGCGAAGGGACCTGTCTGGCGCGAGTAATATCGTCCACTTCATCATAACGCTGATCAGACAGCCCTGTCATATCCATCCACCATAGAATATCTCGTCCGCGATAATAACGAGGCATACGTACGTGCTCACCGACTGCGAGAATAACCTGACGCCCAGACTGTTGTATTTCATCAGCGAGCTGCAGACCTGTTGCTGAAGCACCGACTACTAGCACACCGCCATCGGCCAATTGCGTCGGACTCTTATATTGATGAGGTGTGATTGTCGTCATCGTTTCCGCCAGCTGGCGACCGAAATCAGGTACCACCGGAGTATTAAAAGCGCCACTGGCAATGACCAATGTACTACATGTCCAGTCACCCTGTGTTGTCTGGACAAGATAGTTCTGATCAACCCGGTGCACCTCAGTAACTCTAGTACCACACTGTATCGGAGCGGATATCTGCTGCGCAAACAGGCCAATAAAGTCGATAATCTCAGGCATAGTCATATAATCATCGGGCTTGATACCCTGATAGCAGTAGCCTGGAAGGCGGGATTGCCAATTAGGTGTTAACAGACGTAACGAATCCCAGCGTTCATGACGCCAGGAATTCGCCACTTCACCACGCTCAAGAATCAGATGATCGATTGCGCGTTGCGACAGGTAGTAACTGATGGCCAAGCCCGCCTGACCGCCACCAATAATAATGGTAGAGACATAACGGGCTCGTCGAAAACAAGGAGTTTGGTTCATGACATTGTTTCAACCACAATATTGGTAGGGTTACTGAGGATATCGTAAACCGCAGAACGTTTTTGCGATTGGGCAACCACGGCTTCGATCTCCTCATTGGAGGCATCCGCCTTAATTTCAAATACGACATTGATGGATTCAAAGCCGTTACGCACACCTTTATCCATTCCCAACACACCCTGTATATCCATATCACCTTCGATCATTGCCTTGACACTATGCAACTGAATGTTGCGGTGCTGGGCAACAGAAGCCACTCCGGCGGTCAAACAGCTGGCTAACCCAACCAAAACATATTCAACAGGGGTAGCGCCGTGATCATCGGCCGCAAAGGTTTCCGGGTGATCCGCATCAAAGGTAAAGCGCTTTTTATGACTTTGTGCTTCACCCAGGCCGTAATATCCCTCAATCTCTGAATAACTGTGTGTCCCTTTAACCCAATGGCAGGTTGCTCGCCAAGTGAACTGAGCGGCTTCAGGAGTCACTGAAAACGCTTCACGAGCCTCCATCAATGCACCTACGTTAACACCGTTATTGACTATTTTTGTGTACGTGTTCATATTAATTCCTCTTCTTTCCAATGGTTTTATGGTTATCCGTCCCACGAAAATAGCGGTTCGGAATATATCGTTGGGCCTGTCGATTATGTTGGCAGGCAAAGAAAGAATGCGCCGGTTGCGTTTGATGCAGCGTGGAAACAATCGTGGTTTTTGTTTTCTTACGTTTTATTCACTTGAGAAGTGGTTTTGGCGGCGCGAGGATTAGGAATCGATTAATGATGGTGGGCGCTAGCAGATGACCCCCAGTTTTGTGTTATTGCCTTTCCGGTTGCAGATGTTGGCATGACCAAATTGTGTCGAATGGCATATTTGCTTTTCTTTGGGCAATCCGTACGGATTCAGCATCGGGTGCCAGATAAAAACAAAACATGTGTTTTTTATCCATGGAAAAGAAGGTGCTAACAAAAGTAACTTGGTGCATTTCGAGACACCAAGCACCTTGGTTCTCAATCCCTTGCAGTTTCTCAATACTAACCGGTTCACTGAAATTTCTTTCCACAACAGTATTAATCGGGCCTTGAATCCCCGCATCGTGAATGGAGCCAGTCCAGATTATTTCACCGCTATCACTATTGAGACGTAGCACTCTCCTAACCGCCTCCGCATCAGGGGCCTTAAAATGACAAAGCATTTTTCGCCCGTCATTACTTAAATAACTCTGTTGCCAGGACATGTCGTACAGGGGCATACAACCAAAGGTGTCGTCCGCCATTTTTTGTACATCAACCAGCCCGATCGGCGGACTAAATTCTCTCAACAAAAATATTTCGGCCATAATGGCAATACCTTATTTTAATTCTGCCAACAGTTGGTTAGCACGAGAACGGGCCCAAGTTGCTACCGGTGTCTGTTCCATCGCTCTTATTGCTGTCAAGTGTTGTTGTCGGGATACTCTATCGTTAAGTAATTTGCCCGCATGGGCTAACGCCACATGGGATAATAGAATATCAGAATTGCGGGTAAGCAGCTTTGCATAACCCAGAGCTTCACTTGCATGTACGATAGCAGAATCAGCATCGTCAAACTGGATATCCAATAGCGCGGCTCGATTCAGAATATAGGTTAATCGCTGTTTGGCGTCAGCAAGTCGTAACGCCTCAAGACTGCTATTAAGTGCTTCACTTTCACCGTTTAGCGCATAGTAGCATAGTGCGGTAAGAGACCTCGCAAATGGCGCTTCACTCCCTTCACGCAGTTTCTCACCAATGGCAATTAATTGCTGGCAACGATCGGCCGCAGCGTTAAAATTTTCTCGCTCAATATCTACCATAATCAGATATTCATTGGCGAGATACTCATTGAGCCTGTCGCCTGCGGATTTGCAACGAACACGGGCTTCCTCTAGTAGCTCTTCCGCTTTATCAAGGCTATTGTCAAAATAACGTAAAATTCCTTGTGCGGCGGATATTGCAGAGGTACTGATCAGTTTGCGAGATGCTAATGATCGGGCTTCCATTAACATAGCCTCCGCCTGAGACAAATCCTTTTCCAACAAAGTCAGACACAAGGCTGTTTCTGCCATACCCACGATATGCTCTTCATCGCTACCACCCCGCGTCACTCTTTCGGCCTGCAGCGACGCGCGTTGTGCACCTGACCAGTTACCATGAATCCAGCGAACATAACTGGCCATTTGATACCCCAGCCTTGCATAAGGTAATGCTCCATGATCCAGGGCTTCCTCTGCCAGCGAAATATAGTTCTCCGCAGCCTTTTTCCAATCGTTCAAAGGTGCCGCTGCGAGCTCTATTTCGCACAGTTCCAGCGTCAGACAGACCCGCTCAGCATCACCCAGTTGAGTCGTAAACTGAAACCCCTTATGGGCAAGGTTCAGCGCATCTTCATTAGCATAAAAACGCAGGCACAGCCGCCCCGCCGACACCATCGCTCGGGCGGCAAGCCCAGGGTCACCGCTCTTCTCCGCATGGTAAGCCAGATCGGCTGCCAGCTTAAGGTCCAGGGCCGTCTCCAACTCTAAAAGTTCAGCAACACGGCGGTGCATATTTTGGCGACGAGTTGGCGAGATGGTTTGGTAAATACTTTTTGCAATGAGGTCATGGAAAAACCCAAATTGCTGCTGTGTAAACTGCAAAATATGGTGCTTTTCCGCAAGTTCGAGTGCCCAGTTGAGCTGACTGCCATTCAATCCCGTGGCTCTTCCCAGCAGTTTTAAATCAATATTCGGTGACAACACGGCCAGCCACAATAAGACGTCTTTAACCTCTTCATCGAAACGAGAAATCCGTTCCTCTATCAGCTCATCAAGTGAGCTACCTTGATCACCTTCAACTTCAGCACGGGCCAATTCTATTGCCAACAGCGGATTACCACGACACTCCTGACTTAATCGTTGACTGTCTGCCTCTGGTGCCTGCGTTGTGATCAGTTTGCATAAAGCTTCCTGGGAAAGCGGTCCAAGTTTTAACTCCTGCAATAATTGGTCATGTCGCATTCCCCGGATAGCCTGCTGAACAGCTTCATTCTTAAGCAATTCCATTTCGCGCGCAGTGGCGACAACCAGCAAGGCTTGCTCTCGGTTGGTTCGCATGACATAGTGAATAGCAGCGGCACTGGATTCATCACACCAATGGATATCGTCAAACAACACAACCATTGGGTGTACGCGTGTTTCTCTGGCCACCAGATGACTCATATCACGGAACAGCTGATCGCGCGAGATACGCTTATCACCATTGAGTAGTTCTGCTGCGCTCGTTAACTGGGAACGGCGAAAGGCATCACTCCACAGGGCAAAAGGCCCAATAATTTTAGACTCGAAGGCACCGGCACGCAGCAAACAGGCTCCTGCCTCCTGCGCCAATTCGGCTAAGAATTCCAGGATTCGGGTTTTACCGATGCCGGGTTCGCCACACAAGAGTACAAAAAGAGCCTGACCGCTGATCGCCGTCTCCAACAGAGTCCGTAACTGGCTGAGTTCGGGGCCGCGGCCAACAAGGGATTCACTCTGAACTCCCCCAGAGTCAACAATCTTGGAAGGTTCTCTTTTAATGGAAGTAGTGGGTTTGACGGGTTCCCGCCAGGCTTTATACAAGAGGCCAGAGTCGGTTACCGAGATTTCCTTGAGCAGGCGAATACCGACCTGATATTGTTGTTCAGCTTCCTGTTTACGGTCGAGCAAGATCAGCGTTCGAATGTATGCCGCACGGGCCGCTTCATCATAGGGTAGCAACCCCACCAATTGTCGATGATAGTCCAGTGCTCTTTCAGGCTGGTTTTTTAATCGGCTGATCAACTCCTGCAATAAGATGGTCTGGGAACGGGCAGCCCTTTCTCGCTCAGCGATACACCAAGTGTAAAAATCGGAGAAGTTTGGCAGCTCAAGTCCTTCCAAAAACTCCCCACGGTATCGATTCGCGCAATCCTCTAAAATTTTTGTGTCTTTTTTTTTCAGATCATTGCTAACCAGACTGTGCAAGGTAGTGATATCGATCTCAACATCGCTGGCATCAAAGGATACGCTGGCGCGATCGGCGATAATGCGGGTATGCTCCGCATCATCCACTAAGCGCCTTAGTTTGGATAGGCTCCAACGTAGTGAACCGCGAGGGTCGTCAGGGATTTCCCAGAGCAAATCGCAGAGGTGTTCACGCCGAAAGGGTTTCTTATGAAGCACCAGATAGGCGAGTAACCCTCTGGTTTTTTTTGATGGCGGCAAGATTTGCACTCGCTGGCCCCGAATGACTTCGAGGTCACCAAGAAAATGTAGCTTGAGACTATTATTTGCCATCATTTTAGGACTACCTAGCGGGCATTCTAAAGAATCAACGGCTGCCGTGAGCAGTATATGTTAAAACAGCTGAACAAAGAAAAAAACCACGCTCAGTACAACGTTCACTTCCTCGAAAGTAGCGCAGGATTAACCCCATATCCCTAAGTAAAGGTTCGCCGAATAATGATTCATCGGCTTCAATTTGGAGGAGATCCTTATGCCACGTTACGAAAACATTCTTCAGACTATCGGAAACACACCACTGGTAAAACTGCAAAAACTGGCGCCGCCTGGTGTTAATCTCTATGTCAAAATAGAGTCATTTAATCCCATGGGTTCTATCAAGGATCGAATGGCGCAGGCCGTCATCGAATCCGCAGAGCAGAGCGGCTCACTTCAACCAGGGCAAACGGTTATCGAGGCCACCAGTGGTAATACCGGCATCGGACTCGCCATGGTCTGTGCGCAAAAGGGTTACCCTTTGGTCGTCACTATGGCCGAAAATTTCAGCATCGAACGACGTAAATTGTTGCGTTTTCTCGGTGCCAAGGTAGTGCTCACCCCGGCCTCAGAAAAGGGTACAGGGATGCTGACCAAGGCCATGGAATTAGCCGAAACACATGGTTACTTTTTATGTCGTCAGTTTGAAAATGAAGCCAATGCCGATGTTCACTCCAGAACAACCGCCCAAGAGATTATCAACGATTTCGCCACTGAACCATTACACTATTGGGTGTCTGGTTTTGGGACCGGAGGAACGCTGAAAGGTGTCGCTCGCGCATTGAAAGCTGCCAAACCGGAAACCACAGTGGTTGCGGTTGAACCTGACAATGCTCAAGTCCTCGGTAGCGGGATACCCCAACCGCGCAATACCGATGGTTCCATTTCCGAAAGCCATCCTTACTTCAGACCTCATCTTATGCAGGGTTGGAGTCCTGACTTTGTGTCACGTCTGACGGAAGAAGCAATGTCGGCTCAACTGGTCGATGAAATAGTACCTGTTTCAGGCGACGAGGCATTACGTCTTTCCCAAGCGTTAGCACAACGTGAAGGGATCTTTGTCGGAATATCCAGCGGCGCTACGCTGGCAGGAGCCTTGCAGATTGCCGAGCACTCGCCCGCAGGAACCAATATTGTTTGTATGTTGCCCGATACGGGCGAACGTTACATGTCCACCCCATTATTTGAGGGCATCTCAGAGGATATGAATGAAGAAGAAACCTTGTTATCACAATCCACTCCTGGATGCCGATTTGAAACATCACAAGCTGTAGCACAGCCAAACAACGTGGGGCAACCGCCATCCGTAGCACTGGATGGGAATGCCGTTAGATTCGTGGATGATGCCATTACTTCTCATCCAGTCGTCATGTTCGCGCTTGAATGGTGCGAGTTCTGTTGGTCGATTCGTAAACTCTTTAACACGCTGAACATTGACTACCTCAGCGTCGATCTGGATTCCATCGCTTATCAAAAGCAAAACAGGGGCGGGAATATTCGTCAAGTCCTGTCCAGCCGGCTGGGGGTATCCACTATTCCACAGATTTTTATTGGCGGCCAACATATTGGCGGTAGTACCGAGCTCTTTGCGGCCTATCAAAATGACTCTCTTCAGACTCAACTTAAGGCACTGAATGTTGATTTCAAAGAAACCCCGGGGCTGGTCGCCACTGAACTGCTACCAAAATGGCTGCACCCTCGTAAAAGCGCATGAGGAAAAGGCGATGAGTACAAACCATATTCCTGTGATTAATATTTCAAACCTGCATCTTGGCGAGACGTTACGTGCTTTAGACAGTGCCTGTCGTGAGTGGGGCGCATTTCAAATTGTAAATCACGGTATTGACATGAATATCTTTGAGGCTGTCTTTACGGCCATGCATCAATTTTTTGCCCAGCCAATGGAGCGTAAGCGCTCCATTTCCCGCAGCCTTGAAAACCCCTGGGGATTTTATGATCAGGAGCTCACCAAAAATACCCGTGACTGGAAAGAGATTTTCGATTATGGCCCTGCAAATGGAAGTTCCCAACAACCCCAATGGCCGCCAGAGTTAACACAATTCAAGCCTGCTGTGCTGGCATTTTACCGCGCAGGTGAAAATTTGGCGTTTCGCCTACTGCAAGCTATCGCATCAAATTTAGGTGTGTCGGCCCAGCAATTGAACCCCTATTTTCGGCCACATCACACCAGCTTCGTGCGGCTTAACTATTATCCAGAGCACCCCAAGATTCCAAAAGTTGACAGTCTCGGCTCTTCACCATGCCACTATTTGGGTGTTAATCAGCATACCGATGCCGGTGTTTTGACGATCCTTTTACAAGATAATCAGGCAGGCCTGGAGGTACTTCGGAATAACCAGTGGCACCAAGTGGAACCCCGCTCAGAAGCATTGGTGATTAACCTGGGAGACATCGTTCAGGTGTGGTCCAACGATAGGTACTGCGCGCCAGTACACCGGGTTATTACTCATGAAGGGGTTAAGCGATTCACCGCACCTTTCTTTTTCAACCCAGCTTACAGCACGGAATATGGTCCTTTACCAACGATGATAGATGACCGGCACCCCCCTCGTTATCATAAGATCAACTGGGGAGAATTTCGTCAGAAGAGGGCACTGGGAGACTATGCTGATGTTGGTGAAGAAATCCAAATTAGTCATTATCGCCAACCCTAAGAGGTGAGTCCTTATGGCATTTATACAGACTATTCCCGTGAGTGAAGCCACTGGCGAGGTTCTGGAGTTATACCAACGACAACAGGGCCCCTATGGTTACCTCCCTAATTATGCGAAAGTATTTTGTTATCGTCCCGAAGTAATGAAGGCCTGGGCCAATCTGCAAATAACTATTCGCCAGCATCTTGATCAAAAATCCTTTGAGTTGATTACACTTGCGGCCGCACAAGCGATTCATAATTCATACTGTTGTCTGGCGCATAGCAAAGTACTCAGTGAAAAATTCTATACGGTTGATGAAGTCAAGGCGATTGCCAGCAACGCCGACACCAGTCCATTAACAGAAGCTGAGAAAGCGATGATGAGGCTGGCACGTCAGGTGGCAACAGACTCCTCTTCTGTCAATGCCCATGATATTCAAGCCTTGCTTGACCTTGGTTTTTCTGAAGCGAAGATATTCGATATTGTTTCAGTCGCCGCTGCACGCTGCTTTTTTGCTAAAATCGCAGACGCTTTGGGCGCAGCGCCAGATGCCGCTTTCCTGGCAATGGATCAAGGCCTGCGCGAATTACTGACCCCAGGGCGGCCAATTGACCACCATCAGCCGGAAGTGTTGCCTTGATGTAGCTGTTCATCATTTATTGATCAGGACCTCAACGTTGAAGCAGATTCAAGCCCCATGTTGAGAACTTAGCGAGCGCTTCAATGTTAATACCCGATTTTACTGTTCTGTGACCTGGGTTACTCTTAGCCTGCTGAGAAGTGCCTGCCCTAGACCTTTAACCAGAACAGTCTTATCGACTCATCCCCGGCACGATGATAATTTTGCGGAAACTCATTTACCCGTCGGTATAAAGAAAATAGACCACCGTCACTACCCTCGGCAAAGCCATTCCTCATTCTATCACTCAAGAATTGACGCCCGAAATTTTGAGTCAGAATTTTGTGAGGATCACTTTACTCAGTATCAGCTTTAGTAAATATTTGGATTTCGTCAGAAAACCAATATAGGATAGAGTTCCTTTGTATCAATCGTTCATATCATGCAAATAGCAAAATCAACTGATTATGCGTTACGTGTACTTATTTATGCCTTTAGTAAGCAACGTGAACTGGTGACTCAACAGGAAATTGCCGACTTCTTCGATATTTCCAGAGAACACCTACGCAAAATTGTCCATGAACTTGCCAAAGCCGGTTTTTTGGTCACCCGACGCGGCAAAAATGGTGGTATTGCCTTAGCCCGACTCGCCAGTGAAATCAATATTGCAGAGGTGGTTATTCTGTTCGAAACGAAAGCGCCTTTAATTGACTGTGACGGAATGGCCTGTGTGCTGTCCAGCAATTGCCGTTTAAGATCTGTTTTTAATGAAGCGGATCGGTCCTTCATGAAATCCCTGGCCAAGTATTCTCTCGCCGATATTGTTAACGATTCCACGCAACGCCTGATCTTCGCTTAACCCCATCACCTGTTGGGCTAAATACCAGATTCCGGTCATAACCGGCCCTAATGCTATATTCTGATTCCTTATCCTTATAAAGATGTATTTGCAAAACATCTAATAAATGTTATAAATGTATTTAGAAAACATCTTATAAGTTAAGGAGAAGAATAATGTCATTAAAAATAAAGCCTAATTCCCTACTACTAGTTTTGACCGCGTCCTTTCTATCACTATTAGCAGCAGAAACCGTGGTTGCTCGCACCGTTAAAGTGGAGATGACTGTTAAGGAAGTGGACTTAGTCATAGATAACGCCGGAACCACCCAAAAAATGTGGACCTATGACGGCACCGTTCCCGGTCCTGTCGTAAGGGTAAAACAAGGTGATCTGGTCGATTTCACTCTTCTTAATGATGTCAAAAATAAGCAAAGCCATTCCATGGATTTCCATGCAGCCGTGGTCGATGTGCTGGATGAGTTTAGCGAAATCAAACCGGGTGAAAAAAAGAATTTTCAATTTGAGGCCAAGTATCCGGGGGTTTTCATGTATCACTGTGGTGCCTCCTCAATGGCCGAACACATTTCACGAGGGATGTACGGCATTATTATCGTCGACCCAAAAGATGGCTACGGACCTGACTACCCTAAACCCGACCGCGAATATGTGATTGTTCAAGGTGATTTATTTAAAGACGGTACCAGTGCCGAAGACCGAAAATGGAATAACGATTGGCAAGCGGCATTAATCAACGGCAAAGTTTTCCATTACGATCCGGTTCATGATGAAAACGCTACTCTCGCGTTGGAGTCCAAACCCGGTGAAAGAGTGCGTATCTATTATGTAAATGCTCATATTAACGAGTCTGTCGCATTGCATCCTATCGCAGGTATCTGGGATCGAGTCTATGAAAACGGTAATCCAAAAAATACTCGCTATGGAATGCAAACGGTTAATATCGCTCCTGCCTACGCGTTAACGGTCGACCTAATAAGCCCCAAGGACCGCCCCACCAACAACGCTATTGTGGATCATGCGATGAAGCATGCGCTTAACGGTGCCATTACGATTCTGCTTAACCATGAAGACGCTGACCCTAAAAAAGGCCGTGATAACAATCTAGTTCTTCGTTAACTCAGGGGGTAAATCATGCACTATCCCAGATACAACACTTTGAAACGAACGGTGACCTTCAGTCTGTTTTTATTCTTTGCTGTTTCCCTCTCAGCCGCAGAATCAGCTGACGGAAAGCAGCTCCTTATGGATTCCTGTAGCAATTGCCACCAAATTGATATGCCCAACAAGGCCTCTTTGACTTTGCAAGAAAAGATAAACCGCAAAGGACCACCTTTATATTTTGCCGGACATAAATATCAACAGGCATGGCTTGAGAATTGGCTTCAACATCCTCGACGAATTACTCCCTCAGGGGGTAATTACTGGGCAAATGCAGTCGTGGTTACTGATGAGGGTGATGAGATAGATGAAAATAAATTAACGGCTCATATCGCCGTTAATCAACAGCAAGCCATAGCCATCACCCAATACCTCCTAACGTTGAAACCCTTCCCTGATTTAATTCGAGAAGGAGAATATACCCCCGGTAAAGTACCACGGATGCTGGCGGCAAAAGATTTTAGAAAATTTAAAGGTTGTGTCGCTTGCCATCGTGACGAGGAAGGCTTCGGCGGTGTTACTGGGCCAGAATTGTATACAGCAATGAAACGGTTGACTCCGGAATATATTGCTTCCTATATCCGAAACCCGACGGCCTGGGAACCCAGAAGCCTAATGCCCAATAGTCATCTGAATGACGCACCAATCTATAAACTGATGAATTATTTGAACATCATCGTGGAGGATCTGCCATGAACAGTGTCAACCGAATAACATCGTTTTTTTTGTTGGCAGTCACCCTTTATTCTCTCTCTGTCACGGCGCAGGCTGAATCCGGAATAACCGGCAAAAGCTTGTATCAAGCCTATTGTTCACAATGCCACGGATTATATGGTGATGGTTTCGGCGTCAATTCCTATGATATTGACGTCGCGCCAAGAGATCATACCGATGCTGGCGAAATGAATGCGCGCACAAATGAAGACCTCTTTAAAGCGATCAAGTTTGGCGGCAAATCCGTCAACAAGTCACCGCTGATGCCAAACTGGGACGGTAATCTCGATGATCAAGAAATTAATCTTATTATCAAACATCTCCGTAAAATCTGCTGCGAAGGGGGCCAATAATGCCGCTATCAGTCTTTAAGTTACCAATAATATTAGTCAGCTTACTCGCATTATCTGCCAGCATTGCACAGGCTGAATTGAGGAAGTTTGATATGACGATCGAAGAGGTCGACCTTGAAGTTGCACCAGGCCTTACCGCAAAAGTCTGGGCCTATAACGGTCAAGTGCCGGGGCCATTGATTCATGTACGTGAGGGAGACGAGGTCGAGGTGAACCTGTTTAACAATACTACCCTCTCCCACACCATTCATTGGCATGGGCAATACATGACTAACAACTGGCGTAACGACGGCGTGCCTGACATTACTCAGAAAGCCATTGAACCCGGAGAAAGTTTTACCTACCATTTTATCGCCGAAAAACCCGGGAGCATGTGGTATCACTGCCATGTTAACGTACCGGAACATCTAGGGTTGCGCGGCATGTGGGGACCGATAGTTGTTGACCCGAAAAAACCGACCGCTATTGATAAGAAAGTAACCAAAGACGCGATTCTAATGTTTTCCGGATGGAACTCCGAAGTAGCCAACACCTATGGCAAAGGTGGCCACCCAGGAGAAGTGCTTGATTATTTCTCCATCAACGGCAAGGCATTTCCTTTGACCGAACCACTGCGGGTCAAGAAAGGAGATATCCTGCGACTGCGTCTTTATGCTGCTGGAAACAGTGTCGCGTTTCATGCCCATGGCCATGATATGTTAGTCACACATAAAGATGGCTTACCCTTACCGGAACCTTATTACGCCGATGTTGTTCCGCTATTACAGGGAGAAAGAGTTGATGTCATCATTGAAATGAATAACCCAGGACTATGGATTAATCACGACCATATTGAACATCACGTGAGCAATGCGGGCAAAGCTCCGGGGGGAGCCGTTTTGATCATTGAATATGACGAAATCGATAAACCCGATTGGTATGTCTGGAAAGATAAAGAGGGCAGTGCTGACTTTTACTTATCCGAATCTTTGCGCAAAGGCTACGGAATCTTTAATACGGAAGCATTCAAAGGCAAGGCACCGGTAACAGAAGAACAGCCCAAAAAAAGGAGAAAGAAGGCGAAAAAATCATCTTCCTAACCACTAAATAGCGTGAATTTTTATCCTCATCCCCCTGCGAGTACGTTCTTTCTCTCGCAGGGTGTATACCCCATGTGGTCCCCTGGTCTTACCCAGTACTGCTAAAGTTAATGTTTGAGTATTAAAACTTAAGCTGTTTATGTTGCCAGGAAAAGACTTGAACCTCCGCAACCTTGTGTTCCATAGCAGCAGTAACCACTCTTAAGATCAATGTACCTCAAACCCCTTGATAACAAAGAGATTTGGTAAAAATGCAACCCCTTAAGGGGGTTGTTATGTGACCAACAATTATCTTCCTCTACCTATAAATTCTCTAATTTTGAGCGCCAATCGTCCTTTCCCGAAACGCGAACCACCGCAGGGTATTCAATATTCTTCATCTGGATCAGTGTGCTGGTTATCCGCGTAGAGAGCACTAATGTCATGACCCATTCCCACTCAGACCGCAAAGCGCTGACATTTTAACGATGCGCGTACTTCCTTCCCGTGTTTAACTTAGGGAGTCTGCCCACTCTGAAAAATTAATATTACTCTCTATTGCAAAGCAATCGTGATAGAATAGCGCCTAAGACAGATTATCTTCAAAAAGGCTTGTTAAGCACCCTTCATTAGAATAATTTGGCCGTCACAAACTCCCCCTTCCGATTTGGCGGTAATGAAATCGCGCCATACGATCAAGGTTCCCGCCAAAAACGCCATTTTTACTACGGCTATCACCGCGTAGACAATAAGCGTTGATCTGCAAGACCCCGAAAGATATCTGGATTTGACCAATTGGGCACCCAATTAGCGTATTGAGGCTATTGAGACTGCTCCCATAAACCACAAGCCTCAGTGGTCCTCACAATCAACGGAATTAAAATGAATAATTTACTCTACGGAGTCATCGGAACGTCTAAGAAAGAGAATGAAAGACGCGTCCCTATCCATCCTGCACATTTGCCGCGCATTCCCGAACATATTCGCAAACGACTTATCTTTGAAGAGGGGTATGGCACACCATTCGATATCACCGACGCCGAAATAGCCGCTCAGACAGGTGGCATAGCAAGCCGCCACGAGCTATTGGCAGACATTGGTTCGGTTATCATCACTAAACCAATGGTCGCCGACTTCCAAGATCTGCGTATAGGCGGCATTCTATGGGGCTATGTGCATTGCACGCAACAACGGGCTGTCACTCAAATTGCAATCGACCGCAAGCAAACACTCGTTGCCTTCGAAGATATGTTTGTCTGGGGGCCCGAGGGACAAGTTGGCCGTCATACGTTCTATAAAAACAACGAGATGGCGGGTTACTGTGCAGTACTGCATGCGCTGCAACTTAAAGGCATAGATGGGCACTATGGAAATCAACGCAAAGTGATCATTTTCAGTTTTGGTGCAGTAAGCCGCGGCGCGATTTATGCACTAAAAGCCCATGGGTTTAGGGATATTACAATATGTATTCAGCGTCCCGATCACGAGGTGCGTGAAGAAGTGCTGGATTGTCACTATGTTCGCATCAGAGAGGGACGCGAAGATGAGGCTCGTCAGGTGGTAGTGGAACACGACGGAACCGAGCGGCCTTTATCTCATCTGATCAATGAGTCAGACATCATTATAAATGGTACTTTCCAAGATCCTAATCATCCCATTATATTCG
>JAIPFG010000024.1 GCA_021736745.1 Pseudomonadales bacterium | reverse complement strand
CTAAATTTTCGCGCGTATGTCGCATCCGGTTTTCCGTTTCGCGACGTCGCTCTTTATATTTGGAAATCCCTGCCGCCTCTTCGATAAAGATACGCAGCTCATCCGGTTTGGCTTCGACAAAACGTGAAATCATGCCCTGTTCGATGATGGAATAACTGCGCGGACCTAAACCAGTGCCGAGGAAAATATCCTGAATATCCCGACGTCGACAACGACTGCCATTAAGATAGTAAGTGGATTGTAACTCCCGTGTGACAGTGCGGCGTACCGAAATTTCGTTATAGCTGGCATATTCACCAGTCACGCTATGGTCGCTATTATCAAATATCAATTCAATGGACGCTTGTCCGACCGGCATGCGGGCATTAGAACCGCTAAAAATCACATCGGTCATCGATTCACCACGCAGAGTCTTTGCGGAGCTTTCTCCCATTACCCAACGGACTGCATCAATAATATTGGATTTTCCACATCCGTTAGGCCCAACTACCGCCGTCAGGTTACTCGGAAACCGAACGGTGGTGGGATCGACAAAGGATTTGAACCCGGCAAGTTTAATGCTTTTTAAACGCATTTATTGATTTGACTCCAGGTGCGCTATAAAACGCGCTATTCTACTACGTTATCGATAACGAGTTTAATTTTTGTTGCCGCCTTACTGAGATTAATAGGACCGACTTTCCCCTGTAAATCTCCGGTGCCCGCCGTAGCCGACTGAGTCAAAGACACACGAGCAATCACTTCTACCTGATCGAAACTCGACAACTTCATCTGGGGTGTCATTGCCATGGCATCGTTGAGCACTACTTTGGCGGGTAAATCTTGAACCTGCAGACGCACAGCGGCTAATGGCATCGGCGGACCTTGCAAGGCTTTGGCAAACACAAATACAGCCTGCTGTGGCGTCGTTTTAGCCTTTAACTCATCACTCAACGCCACCTCGATTTCTATTTCCGTGCCTGCCTTATTCGCTTCTGAAGCAGTCATTTCTGTGCTGCCTTCTTGCTGCGCCAACAGGTGTTCCGCTCTTTCGATACCCGCTTGTAACGCCTTGGCATCCCTCTCATGCGGCGACCCTTCCAGTATCTGGCGCCAATATCTGATTGCTGTCGCATACTGTTCATGATCAAAAGCATCGATACCAAGCAGACCCAAGGCAGTGTCATTGGCCGGGTCGACCGCCAATGCACGCTGAACTAATAATTTTGCACGCTCACTGAGATAGTTACCCTCAACAAAAAACAAGGATTGAGCATATTCCGCTAAGACTTGCGGGTCTTCTCCGACTAACAGGAATACCCGATTATAAGCCTCTTCCGCTTCGTCATACTGCTGTGTCTGTAGATACCCCTGTGCTAAGGCGTACCAAATCTCCGCTCGTTCTGGCGACTTTTCAGCCATTGTTTTTAATGCCTGTAAGCGCTCCGATGCGGGTAATTGGGCCAGCATTTCTGAGGCTGCCCGGTGATCCGCCATTTCAGTCAATACCTGACTGCTGCCTAGAGACCAATATAACCCCCCCGACACCAACACCAGAACAACACTGAGTATAGAGACCGCCACCCAAGTGGACTTACCACGAACAACGCTTTGTTCAGAAAGGTGTTGGGCGTCAACCTGCGTGTCTGCTAGTAAATTACGCTCCAGCTCTGCCTTCAAGGATTGATATTCAGACTGATCGATCCGCCCTTCCTGCCGGTCTGCTTCCAACTCGGCGATACGCGAACGGTAAGCTTGAACATTAATAGCCTGCGGACTCATCAAGGCTCGTTTATGCAGCTGCTGGCCCCGCAAAAGAGGAAACCAGATAAAACCCAAGGCCACGAAGGTGAGGATCGCAGCAAGCCACCAAAACAGGGTCATATTAGTTTTCCTTATCCTTCTCTTGTGATTCAGTGTACAACAGCTGATTTATTCTTTGCTGTTCCTGTTGGCTCAGTGGCGTATCGGAAGAAATCTCTCGTGCGGCCCGCGCACGACGACGGGCAATGAAGATAACAACCACGAAAGCACAGATTAATAAGATCGCTGGTGCCGCCCAAAGCAACCAGGTTTGTGGTGACCAGGCGGGCTGATAGAGCACATATTCACCATAACGATCCACCAGATAGCTTTTGATCTCACGATCAGATCGACCTTCAGATAGCAGCCGATAAACCTCCTTGCGTAAATCCATGGCAATAGGCGCATTTGAATCCGCCAAATTTTGATTTTGACATTTGGGGCAACGCAACTCCGTCGTCAGCACATGAAAGCGCTCACGCGTTTCGTCATCGGCAAAGTCATAGGTATCGATGGCCGCCCACGCATGAGGGTTGATCAGCACTAGACAAATGCCCGCCACCATCGAAAGTAGTCTCCCAGAACTCATCCAGGTCGTTCCATTTTGCTTCTTTTTCATCCCTGAGAAGCCTCCGCCCGTAATTGCTCGACCAAGGGTTTTAAGTGTTTTAACCATACCTGATCATCGACCACCCCAATATGCTTATAGCGAATCACACCCTTCTGGTCGATCAAATAGGTCTCCGGCGCTCCAAACACACCAAGATCAATACCAAGCTTACCCTGCTCATCAAATACATTGGCAACATAGGGATTGCCTAGCTTGCGTAACCATTGCTGGGCATCCTCGCGGACATCCTTGTAATCGATCCCGTAAATGGGAATTTTTTCCTGTTCGGTAATTTGAAGCAGGTAAGGATGCTCTACTCTGCACGAGGGACACCAGGTCGCCCAGACATTCACCAAGGCTACCTGACCCAACAAATCCTTTCGTCCCAACATTGCTTCTGGGTTTTCCAGTGATGGCAGCCTAAATTCAGGGAGCGATTTGTCGATCAGTGCGGAGGGCATCTCATTAGGGTCTAGCTCCAACCCCTTCAGTAACAAACTACCCAGAGCGATAAAAATAATGAGCGGTACAAATAATTTTAAACGTTTCACGCCTTTGCCCCCAGGTTGGAGGAAACCTCGGCGACGCCATTATCCGTCGCCACCGGTATTTTCTCAGACTGAGCTGCCTTAATTCGGTAGCGTCTGTCAGTGACAGCTAAAAAGCCCCCGAGCCCCATCAGCAGGCCACCCATCCAAATCCAGATAACAAAGGCTTTATAGTGAACTCTCACAGCCCAAGCACCATCACCCAAAGGTTCACCCAAGGCCACATAGAGGTCGCGGGTAAAACCTGTCTCGATTGCCGCTTCTGTCATCGACTGACGCCTTGCTAGATAGACGCGCTTTTGTGGTTGTAATAAATAGGCTTTCTGGTCACCCTGATAAATGCTTATTTGTCCTTCCTGAGCGCTAAAGTTTTGCCCCTCCACCTGTTTCACGCCATCAAACTGGAAACGATAGCCGCCCAACTCAAGACTGTCTCCGGGTGACATTCTCACATCACGCTGTTCACTATAGATCGAAGTAAAAGCAACGCCGATGATGCAAACGGCCAAGCCAAAATGTGCCAACTGCATACCCAAGTAACTGCGGGATAGTCGCCCAAACCCTGACTTACGGCCCTTTGTAATTAAGTCACGGGCCCCTGTTATCGCGATCCACAGGCTCAGGGTTGCCGCCAATACTGCGCCCAAATGCAACTCACCACCGTAGATCAAAGGAAATAAAACACCAACTCCCAAGCTCGCCAGTGCCGCCATGAACAGTTCACGCTTGAGGTTATTGGTCGAGGAGCGCTTCCATTGTGACTTGGGAGCAAAGCCTAACAAGACAAAAAGAACACACATCAGAGGTACAAACACCAGATTAAAATAGGGCGGTCCTACTGAAATTCTACCGCCACCCAAGCTATCAATAATTAGCGGGTAAAGCGTCCCCAGTAGCACAGTCACTGCGGCTACCACCAAAATAACATTGTTTAATAATAATAAAATTTCACGCGACCAAAGCCCAAAAACCGGCTTGCTCACTACCTCTGGTGCACGCACAGCATAGAGCGTTAACGAACCACCAATCACCAGAAACAGGAACACCAAGATAAACAGGCCCCGTGCAGGGTCGCTGGCAAAGGCATGCACTGACGTTAACACGCCGGACCTGACCAGGAAAGTACCCAGCAAACTTAAGGAAAAAGCAAAAATAGCCAGCAACACTGTCCAGCTTTTAAAAACGCCTCGTTTATCCGTTACCGCTAGCGAATGGATCAAAGCACAACCGACCAACCACGGCATGAAAGAGGCGTTTTCTACCGGATCCCAAAACCACCAGCCGCCCCAGCCCAGTTCGTAATAGGCCCAGTAACTGCCTAACACAATACCGGCTGACAAAAACGCCCAGGCAATATTAGTCCAAGGCCGCGACCAACGCGCCCAGGCAGCATCGAGCTGCCCTCCTAACAACGCGGCAATGGCGAAAGCAAAGGCCACTGAAAAGCCAACATAGCCCATATAAAGCAACGGCGGATGAAAGATAAGACCCACATCCTGCAACAGCGGATTGAGCTCTCCACCTTCCAATGGAGAGTTGGGTAATAATCTAGCAAAAGGATTAGAGGTCAACAGCAAAAACAGGAGGAACCCGATACTGATCATTCCCATCACTGAAAGCACTCGCGCAACCAACTCGTCCGGCAGATTGCGACTAAACACAGCTACAGCAAAGGTCCAGCCACTCAATATGAGCGCCCACAACAACAAAGACCCTTCATGTGCACCCCACACGGCGCTCAATTTATACTGCACAGGCATAGCACTATTCGAATTTTGCGCCACATAGGCCACTGAAAAATCATCCATAAGAAAAGCAGCGGCCAAACAGGCAAAACTCGTTACCAGGAAGACAAACTGCCCGCAGACTAATGGTCGGGCATAGGACATCCACAGCTGATTATTTCGGGCCGCCCCAATCAGTGGAATCACAGCAAGCGGCACAGCCATACACAGGGCCAGAATAAGTGTAAAATGTCCTAGTTCAGGCAGCATGAATAATGTTCCTCATGTCCTATTATCAGTACTGCCACAAGTGGCAGCAGACTAATGGATGAATGATTTGGTGAATTTTGTTAACAGACACTAACGAGCCAAACGATAGCCGCCTGTTTTACCATAACCAAGCGGCAATAGGAAATGGTGACATCAAAATTTCGAAACACCACTCGCCAATAGCAATCAAGATAGACCGCAAGTGGAGAAAAAGGTGCCACGGGTTCCTTGTCTGCTGCTGAATAGGCAGTGATGCATTTAATCAGTATTTCAGAATACTCTATTTTCCAGGTACCAACACCCCCGCTGCATACATCAAAGAGATAAACTTGGATCTAGCCTGTTACCCTTTTGATTCTTTTCGATTTATCGCTCTTAAAGCCTCTGGCAATGACAATTCGATAATAGATTTATATAAAAAAGAAGCTCAATTGAAAGGCTAGATTAAGATTTTCCAAATGATCACTAAAAGGGGAGCGCCTTAAGGCTTAATGAATAGACTCGTCGTGAAATGACAAATATTTATCTGGCGAATACGGAGACAGACTGATATTCCGGACTGGTTAAACTACGCATGAAGGCCACCAGATCGCTTTTTTGCTGTGCGTTTAAATGAAGAGGACGAATACGCGCATCGAGCTGTCGACTCTGCGCCTTGATGCCATGAAATTCACCTCCCTTATCGTAATATTCCACCACTTCTTCTAATGTTTTAAGGCTACCGTCATGCATATAAGGGGGTGTTTTTTCAATGTTTCTTAAGCTCGATGTTTTAAACGCACCAAGGTCTCTGATATCACCCGATACCAAAAACCGGCCTAACTCTGATACATGCTCTCCAGCCAACGCTTTAATTTGATCCATCTTGAGGGGTTTTCTCTGTGCGCCCAACAGCTTCATTAACTCATCGATACGCTGATAGCCGACACCAATATTATGGAACTCATGGTCCGTAAAGAGTGCAAAATTACGATCTAGCGTATGACATGAAGCACAAGCCGCCTGATTGTAAAACACCGATAAGCCACGTTTCGCCGCCTGACTGATTGCATCCTGATCCTTTTCAAAATAATACCGGTCAAAGGGCGAGTTCCCCGCAATCAGCGTGCGCTCAAAGCTAGCAATGGCTTTGGCGATATGTTCCAGATTGATCTCTTGTTCTGTAACACCAAAAACTTCGGCAATTAGCGTTTGATAGACATTATCTTCTCGCACTACGGATAAAATTGCCTCACCATCCGGCATCCCCATTTCAACCGGGTTCAGCATTGGCCCTATCGCTTGCGCTTCCAAATCGGCGGCGCGACCATCCCAGAATTGGGTTTTTGCAAAGGCAGCATTGATCACCGTTGGGGCATTGCGCGCGCCCTTAAGCTGACGGATTCCCTCTGAAACAGGAGAGTGATCCGTAAAAGCCAGTGTTGGATTGTGGCAAGAGGCACAGCTAATCTGCCCATTTTGACTAAAGCGTGCATCATGGAATAACCGCTCACCCAATGCGATTTTGGCGGGTGACTGTGGGTTATCTTGAGGGACAACCAGTGTGGGTAAGCCAAGTTCTGCTTCAGCAGCGGCCCATCCGCACCAGACGAAGCACAACCATATCAAAGTGCGCATGGCTACTCTTTCGAATAATGATCTTTGCCGTATCCTGCTTGTTCCAGCGCATCCGTTACTTCCGGCGGCATGTAATTCTCGTCGTGTTTTGCCAACACTTCAACCGCCTTTAAATCTCCAGAACCAGAAATACGACCCTGAGCGACAATGCCCTGACCTTCACGAAATAAATCCGGCAAGATACCGTCAAACTCTACATCCACGGTTTCTGCATAATCCGTAATCTGAAAACTCACTTTCAGGCTTTGCGGGTCTCGCTTGACGCTTCCCTCAACCACCATGCCCCCTGCCCGAATCAAGGTGTTTTGGGGTGCTTCCCCTTTCACGATCTGGGTCGGTGAATAAAACAGATTGATATTTTCCTGAAGGGCAAATAAGGCGAGACCGACCGCAAGACCGAAACCCGCCAGGATAAACAGGACAATTTTTAACCGTTGCTTACGTATGGGATGCATTCTGTTCCTCCCTGCGCTGCTGTCTCGCTTGTTCGACCATAAACTGTTTGCGCAAACGCATCGGCATCAGGATATTAAAAACAATGACGGCAAACGCCGTGGCATAGGAAATCCAGACATAAAGTCCGTGCCCCCCCATGTGAATAAAGTCTGAAAAACTGGAAAAGCTCATGATTTTGCCAATATCTCCTTAACCCAACTAGTACGCCATTCACGTACCAGAATTTCAAATCTTGTCCGCATAATCAGGACAACGGTAAAAAAACAATAGAACCCTAATACCATAATCAGCAAGGGCACCCACATTTCGGCAGGCATGGCCGGTTTTTCAGTCAACGTAAAGGTAGCCGGTTGATGCAGGGTATTCCACCATTCCACTGAATACTTGATGATAGGAATATTCACTAAGCCAACCAAGGCCAATACAGCGGTAGCTTTCGCCGCTTGATCCCGGTCACTGATGGCTGAGTGCAGCGCCACGATTCCCAAATAAAGAAAAAACAAAATCAGCATAGAGGTTAAACGCGCATCCCATACCCACCATGTACCCCAGGTCGGCTTACCCCAAACCGCGCCGGTCACCAGCGCCAGCAAGGTAAATGAAGCACCGATGGATGCGCAGCTCTTAGCGGCCATATCGGCAAGCTTCATCTTCCAAATCAGTCCAATCGCTCCGGCCACCGCCATGATCATATAGCAGGATTGCGCCAACAGTGCCGAAGGTACATGTATGTAAATAATACGAAAACTATTCCCCTGTTGATAATCCTGCGGGGCAAAGGCCAATGCCCAGACTGTACCAGTGATGATTAAAATCGCCGCCGCAACAGAGAGCCAAGGTAACCAACGGCCACTGATATTATAAAACCAGCGGGGAGAGCCTAATCGATGAAACCAAGTCCACATAAAACTATTCATTTCCCAAATAGATTAACTACCAAGGCTGATACGCAAACCCGCCGAAATCGCTAACGGCGCCAGCACCAAAGCCAAGGCTAACATAGCACCCAACAAGGCCACATGACCGATGATTGGCAACCCAATAGTCGCCGCCTGAACCGCACCAGCGGAAAAAATCAATACCGGAATATACAGTGGCAGCACCAATAGAGACAACAGTAAACCGCTTTTTCTCAATCCAACGGTCAATGCCGAGCCCACTGCCCCAATAAAACTGAGAACAGGGGTCCCTAGCAAGAGGGTTATCATCAAGGCCGGCAGGGCTTCACTGGGCAGAAACATCATAAAAGCCAAGAGCGGGGATAGCAGTGTTAACGGCAACCCACTCAGTAACCAATGCCCCATCACCTTCGCCAGAATACCAATATAGAGTGGTTGCGGTGATAAGAGAAGCTGCTCTAACGTCCCGTCCTGAAAGTCCGACTGAAACAACATATCCAAAGACAACAGTGTTGCCAATAATGCCGCCACCCATAACACCCCTGGCGCGGCCTGCGCCAAAAACTGTTTTTCCGGACTCACCGCTAATGGAAACAGGGTAACGACGATCATAAAAAATATCAGCGGGTTGACCAGATCGCTGGGGTGCCGAAAGGCAACCACCAAATCACGCACCAAAACGGTTTTAAAAATCCCGTAAAGGCTGAACTGAGTATTATTGTTGCTTAGCTCCATCAAGATTATCCCAGACTGACTTTACGCACATTGGCCACCGAGCTGAGATCCTGGTGTGTTGTGACGATCACCGATCCACCATTTTTTACCTGTTGACTCATCAATTGTTCAATAGCCGCAACACCGGATTTATCGATAGCGGTAAATGGCTCATCCAACACCCATAGTTTTGCGGGTAAGAGATAGAGCCTGGCTAAATTAACCCGGCGCTGTTGCCCTGCTGAAAGGGTATAACAGGGGACGTCCTCATAACCTTTCAGCCCAACCTCAGCTAATACTTCCCACAAGCGGTCGTCTAACTTTCGTCCCGCCAACGCAGCATACCAGCGTAAATTTTCTTCAGCGGTCAAGGCAGATTTAATCCCGGCTGCATGCCCCAGGTAATGCATATTTAACTGATATTCGATTCGCGCCTTTTTAATCGACTGCCCCTGCCACAACACCTCACCATCATAAGCATCAGAGATCCCTGTCAACACTCTTAACAGGGTGGTTTTACCGCTGCCGTTAGCACCTTCAATCTGTACAACCTCACCCGCATCCAGTGTTATATCCAAATCACGGAATAACACGCGCCGCTCACGCTCGCAAAAGAGTTTAACTGCCTGAAGGAGATGATCTGCCACAAATTACCCTTACCATAGCCTTCCGTCAGCTAAAATACTCAAGAATTCTTCTTGCTGACCGTTAAGCTATTACTAGCGATAGAGAGATTCGCTAAAAACGAAACGCGCATTATATAGAAAGCACCGCTCAGGATCACGTGATATAGTCAGCGAATGGACATAAAGCCCTCGTTACTCGCCAGTTTCCAGGCATTATTGCCCGCCAGCTCTGACCCTATAGAGCTTGCGAAAGCCTTCGCTCAAGGCCGAATTTTCTCTGCTATTATCGAGCAGGTTGAGCAAAAGCCGCAGAGTAATAACCTGAAGCCTCTGTTCGAAATCCTGATCAACGCCGATGGTAAAAAAATAACTGCCGAAAGCAATCAGGCTTTTAGCCCTGGCCAATTGATAAAAGTGGAAATCACTAAGGATGGCAGTCTACGGGTACTACAGATTGTGCAACCCTCGGGGGGAAAAGAGCAGGATCTCATCCAACTGGGTCTCCGTCAGGCACTACCCCTGCAACAGGATCACAGCGCTCTACTTAACCGACTCGAACCATTGCAAGCCTTGATCGCCCAGCTTAATCAAAAAACCCACAATACGGCTTTGCAACAGATACAAAAGCAAATCGCCGAACTGATCGCGTCGCTACCCCGTCAGGAACAGGTACAAAATACTCAGCAGCTGAAACAGATTATCGTCCAAAACGGCAGTTTCCTCGAAGCCAAATTACAACGCATCCTGCAACAGCTCAATCCCTCAGCAGTTCCCACGACAACATCTCAGACGGCACAGCAAAGCAAAGCAAACATTATTAATGAAACCTTGCGGCAAAACGCCCACCTAATAAAGCAGCTGGAAACCTTTATTGGCAAAGATCTGAAAGCGCAGCTCATAAAACTGGCAGCACAATTAGCGCCACTCGCAGCTCAGGCAACCCTGGCAAAAACTCATGGGTTAGCCGGTGTGCCCGCCAGCCCCTTTCCCAATGTAGCTAACCTTGCCAACAACTCGCCACAAAACCCTGCCCCCAGTTCGATAGTTAATGCATCGCCTAATGCAACGTTAAGAACAATATCCACCGCGCCGCCCAGTAACCTTCCCAGCGGTACAGCCAAATCCGGCTCAGCCATCACTGCAGACCTAATAACAGCAACAAGTACTGGGACTCCTACTGGCAAAACGAATTACTCCGCAAAGTTGGTTTCCGGAGCTGGCGCCTATAGCGCACAGAGCGCATCACAAAGCACTTCTCCAAACAGCGTCCCCCAACCACCACCAAACAGCACGACAACAGCAGAGGCTCAATTAATCCATCGGATCATCCAGGCAGCTTCGGGTTTGAACACCGAACAAGCTGCCAGCCAACAAAGTCAGCCTCAACAGCGCATTGAATTACCTGATATTTTGATTAACCCTCACACTTTGCTGCTACTCAAAAGGGCAGGCATTCCGGTATCTAACCACCAGACCAGCATGCCACGCGAGGCATTTGACTTCGCTATCAGTACCCTCTTGCGACAAATAGCGAATAGCATCGCCAAGATTCAAACGAATCAATATAAAAGCATTGCCGGACAACGCGCGGCGGCAGACAGCAACACCATCAATAGCTGGTATGTTGAGATACCGGTATTTAACGAAGGATTGTTTCGCCCGATTCAGCTCCAAATTGACGAGGAACGCAGTACCAATCAGTCGAAAGACGCCAAACAGGGGCGCCAGTGGAAGATAACCCTGGGATTTGAATTTGAAGAACTGGGAGAGTTTTTTGCCACCCTAACATTGATCGAAAACACCCTGTCAGCGACTTTTTGGAGTGAGCGCCCGCAAACCCTGCGACGCATTGAAAGTGAACTCAGTATTTTGAAAACCTCACTCAAATCCAAAGGTCTGGAAATCAAGCAATTGGATTGCTGCAAAGGCAAGCCGCCCATTCAAAAATCTCGACTGGATCAGCAGCTGGTGGATATCAAAACATGAGCAAACAACCACAAAAAGCCGTTGCACTATTTTATGACGGCGACAATCCCCCTGTCGTCAGCGCCAGCGGACAGCATGATGTTGCGGAACAAATTATTGCCCTGGCACGTGAATATGGCATTCCGTTGTATGAAAACGCCGAACTGGTGAACGTGTTAGCCACACTGGATTTAGGCGAGTCCATTCCCGAAGCGCTCTACCTGTCCATTGCCGAAATTATTGCTTTTGCCTATTACATACAGGGAAAAAGGCCGAAAGCTTAACAGTCGATGAAACCGATAATTACTATCGCGCAATTTCTGTGTCTGCTGTAGAATTCACTCCCCAATTGTTCATTCGCCGCGCTCAAATCGGCACTCAGCTTTATCGGAAGTAACACCCATGCCCAACCCAAAAATCGGTTTCGTCAGCCTTGGTTGCCCCAAGGCATTGGTTGATTCAGAACGTATTCTGACCCAGCTGCGTACTGAACATTACGACCTGGTTTCCGACTATCAGAATGCCGATCTGGTGGTCGTCAATACCTGTGGCTTTATCGATAGTGCGAAACAGGAATCACTGGATGCTATCGGTGAAGCCATTACCGAAAACGGCAAAGTGATTGTGACCGGCTGCATGGGCGTGGATGAGTCCACTATTCGAGCAATGCACCCTCAGGTCTTGAGCGTCTCAGGGCCCCAGCAATATGCGCAGGTGGTGAATGCGGTTCATCAATATGCGCCCATCCAACAACCACATGATCCGTTTACTGACTTGGTGCCGCCTCAGGGCATTAAACTAACGCCGAAGCACTACGCTTATCTTAAAATTTCGGAAGGCTGTAACCACCGTTGTAGTTTTTGTATTATTCCTTCCATGCGGGGCGATCTGGTTAGCCGACCAATTGATGAGGTGATGCAAGAAGCTGAGGGCTTGGTTAAAGCAGGCGTAAAAGAACTGTTAGTCATCTCGCAAGATACCAGTGCCTACGGCCTGGACTTAAAATATCAACCCCGAAACTGGCGTACGCAAGAATATGAAACACGAATGTCCGGTTTATGCCATGCGTTAGGCGAACTGGGGATTTGGGTACGACTACACTATGTTTACCCCTACCCACATGTGGATAATATTATTCCGCTGATGGCAGAGGGTAAAATTTTGCCCTATCTGGACATCCCCTTTCAGCATGCCAGCCCGCGGATATTGAAAGCGATGAAGCGTCCGGGCAATGCTGAAAACACCCTAGATCAGATTCAGCGCTGGCGTGAGATTTGTCCTGACCTCAGTATCCGCAGTACTTTTATTGTTGGCTTTCCCGGAGAAACGGAAGCAGACTTTCAAGTCCTGTTGGACTGGCTGGAAACGGCTCAGTTGGACCGGGTCGGCTGTTTTGAATATTCGCCCGTTGCCGGCGCTAAAGCCAATGAATTAGCAAACCCCGTACCTGATGATATCAAGAAAGAACGCTGGGAACGCTTCATGCAGACCCAACAGCAGATCAGCGCCAATAAGTTACAACAAAAAATTAGCCGCTCGGTGGACGTCCTCATTGATGAAGTGACGGCAGAAGGGGCTGTCGGTCGAAGTTACGCCGATGCGCCGGAAATTGATGGCTTGGTGTTTTTAGATAATGCTACTTACCTTAAACCAGGGGAAATAGTGAATGCAACCATCACTGATGCCGATGAGTATGATCTTTGGGCACAGCCGAACGATGCGCAGCCACTCAAAATTCTTTAGAAAGAGGCTACTAACCAGGGTGGCTCCTGGAATGTTAGCCATTGACCCCAAAGGTTTTCATTCGCCCTTATCAAAGCAACGTATGACTGCCCTTATCATTAATAACACATTCTACCCAAACGACTGAATCCCCAATTGATCAAAAAAATCTCTTAAGCTCTCTTCACCACCCGCTTCCCACGCTTTGAGCGCTGCCGTACCGATAATAGCGATATCCCCATGTTCGCGGATAAAATCAATATCTTCCTTCGCACTCACCCCAAAGCCTACACCTAACGGCAGATCGGTAAATTTTCGACATCGGCTTAAAAATAGTGCCACTTCATTCGACATTTGTGTCTTGCTGCCCGTGACGCCTTTGCGCGCAACAACATAAACAAACCCCGCAGCTACTGCGGCCAATTGAGCCAGCCGTTCATCGCTATTAGTGGGTGTCATGAGCATGATGGGCGTGAGTCCTTCAGCCTTTGATAAAGCATGCAGTTCTCCCGCTTCCTCAATAGGCAAATCAGGCAATATGTAGCCATAACCCCCTGCGTCTTTCAATTGCTGAACAAAACGTGCATGCCCCATTTTGAACACAGTATTGTAATAACCCATCATCAATACTTTAAAATCAAAGCGTGCCGTTACCTGGCGCATAAAATCGAAACAATCAGCCACCGTAGTGCCTTGCTCAAGGGAAACTTGGTTCGCTTTAACGAACAAAGGGCCATCTGCCGACGGCTCACTAAAAGGGAATTGGAGCTCCACAAAGTCAACGCCAAAATCATTCATGATTTCGAGTTCTTTGAGATTAGCTTCAAAAGAAGGATAACCGCAGACAACATGTGTCATCACCAACGGTGACTTGGTTTGTTTGCCTTGTGCAATAGTCGCCTTAGGATCCATATTCAATCGCCTTAGCTCTAATAAAGGACTTCCAGTGGTCATCATCCAAGGCATCCGCCACAGTGAAAATATCCTTGTCACCACGTCCAGACTGGTTAATCAGAATGATTTCATCTTTAGCCATGGCCGGGGCTTCAGCAATAGCTCGGGCATAAGCATGGGTGCTTTCTAATGCCGGTATTAAACCTTCCGTTGCCATCACCAAACGCAAAGCTTCTGTGACTTCGTCATTCGTTGCAGCGGCAAACCGTACCCGCCCCTGCTCTGCTAAATAGGCCAAAATTGGGCTTACACCAATATAATCCAATCCCGCCGCTACCGATTCTGTTTCCAGCATATTGCCGTCAGCATCTTGCAGGAAAAGGGTCTTATAACCCTGAGCTACACCAACAGAAGCATCCGGATAAGCCAGACGCGCCGCATGATGCCCTATTCCGGTCCCTGTGCCTCCGGCTTCACAGCCAATGAGCTCGACCTCTTCATCATCCAAAAATCCTTGAAAAATGCCCATCGCATTAGAACCGCCGCCGACACAGGCATAAACGCGATCAGGCAAACGACCAGCCTGTGCTTGAATTTGCTTGTTTGCTTCTTTGCCGATAATCGATTGAAAATAACTGACGATCTCCGGGAAAGGATGTGGGCCACAAGCTGTGCCTAACACATAATGGGTGGTATCCATATTCGCTACCCAGTCACGCATGCATTCATTAATCGCGTCTTTTAATGTGCGTTGCCCGTCCTTAACCGCCACCACCTCGGCACCGAGGTTTTCCATCCAGAACACATTCGGTCGCTGACGCAAGACATCCACTTCGCCCATATAAATTTTGCATTCAAAGCCAAACTTGGCAGCCATCGTCGCCGTCGCAAAACCATGTTGACCGGCACCGGTTTCAGCAATGACACGTGGTTTGCCCAAACGCTTGGCTAACAAGCCCTGGCCCATCACATTATTAATTTTATGCGAACCGGTATGATTCAAGTCTTCACGCTTCACATAGATTTGGGCGCCGCCCAGTTTTTTCGACAGGTTCGCCAGATAAGTGACCGGGGTGGGGCGACCGGAATATTCATGCATCAGCTGCTCAAATTCCGTCCAAAACCCAGGGTCCTGAAGACACTCCTGAAAACAATCACGCAGCTCTTTTATTGTTGAGGTAATAATTTCGGGCACAAACGCCCCGCCGTACTGGCCATAGTAGCCTTCCCGCCCCGCTTCAAAATCGAACAAATTCATAACTTACCTGCGAAGGTTTTAACATTACATAGAAGGAGGGTAGCTTAACGGATAAGTGCAAAAAAACAAGAACAGCAAATCCGGTAGTTGGGGTTAACGCCCTAACTGAAAAGTCTATTGAGAGGGCGAGAATGTTCGGGAAGCCACTGAACAAACCCCCGACACCCCACTTTAGGAAAAGACCACTTGCGCCATGACTGTCAGGATAGCCACCGGACAAACATAGCGGACGTAGGAAGGCCAAATTTTCCAAAACAAGCTCTGTTCCACTTTAGGATAACCCGCTTTAATTTCCGCCAAGACTTTATTTCGCTGCCAAATCCAGCCGGCAAAAACACAGAGCATTAATCCTAAAAGCGGTTGCGCGAAGCGGGTAGTCGCACTAATGGTCAGCCCAAACAGGGTGTTAAAATTAAAGGCGATAGTGACGCTAATTAACGCAATCAGCAGACCGATAACCTGGGCAGCGCGTTTACGATCAATCGCATGATTCTCTACCGCGTAGGCCACCGGCACTTCCAACATCGAAATTGAAGAGGTTAATGCAGCAATACTCATTAAAATAAAAAAAGCGGCCGAAATAAAAATACCGGTTACACCCATCGTATCGAATAGCGCGGGCAACACAGCAAAAATTAACGTATCTTCAGAAATCAGGCGGCCTGCCGCATCAAAAATCTCCACACCGTTATGCTGGGCGACATACATAGCGGGTAAAATCAGCATCCCCGCCATAACGGCAATACCGATATCCACAAAAGTCACCATGCGACCAAGATAAGAGAGGTTTTCCTTTTGGCTAATATAGGAGCCATAAATCAGCATCGTGCCCACGCCTAAAGAGAGCGAGAAAAATGCCTGCCCCATCGCACTGACAATCAATTTCAAATCCACCGCCCGACTAAAATCGGGCCATAAGTAGGCCTTAACGCCTTCCATTGCACCATCCAATGTCATGACATAGGCAATCAGGAGAAATAGCAATCCGAGCAGCGCAGGCATTAACCGGGTTGACCATTTTTCGATACCGTCCTTAACACCACCACTAATAATGGCTACCGTTAATAACATAAAGACCAGAATAAAGACGATATTACGGTAGAGCCCAAATTCCGTCAGCCAATCGGCCACGCTTTGGAAACCCGCCAATTCCGCTAAAGGGGCCAGAAAATAGCAGACCATCCAGCCTGCAACGAGGGCATAAAAACTTAAAATCAAACTGGCCGTGATAATGCCAATAAAACCAGTCAGGGATCCGATATAGTAGGAAAATCGATTATTGGAAATTAAGCGCAACGCATTGACGGCATTGGATTTTGCATGACGGCCAATAATTAATTCAGCCATTAATGCCGGGTATGCCAAACAAAAGGCCAACACCAGGTAGACGAGTAAAAATGCAGCGCCGCCGTTACTGGCAGCCTGTGTTGGGAAACCCCAAATATTTCCCAATCCGACAGCCGATCCCGAAGCCGCTAAGATAAAACCAAACTTCGAGCTAAATTCTCCCCTTGCCGTCATTGTTATAGTTCTCCTTTTATAGAGACGGTATCGATCAACCCTTGTAAAAGCATAGCGCCCTAGTCAGCGCCAAATCAACTGATCAATTCATTCTTTAAGCCAATATAATCAATATTGATACGAAAGCAGGTTATTTTAACAGACACAAAAGAGAGAAAGCTCACTGATATTTCCATCTAACCGACATATCCGCTAAAATTATTCTCAATAATGATGATTTAAGAGAATAATCATAAACTTTAAAATCATCTTATGATGAAATTTTGGAGGCGGCCCGATGAAATTTGATAAATATGAATGGCGCATTATGCAAGCGCTCCAGGAAAACGGCAGGCTCACTAACCAAGAACTTTCAGAGCGCGTCGGATTATCGTCCACACCTTGTTGGCGCAGGCTAAACGACCTCAACCAAAGTGGTGTCATCCAGCGTTGTGTTGCCATTCTCGACCCTCAGTTGGTCGGCATTCGCGAAACTGCTTTTGCCCATGTGACAATCGATCAACGTAATGAATCACGCCTCAGCGAATTCGAATCAGCTGTAAAAAAATGTCCCGAAGTTCTGGAATGCTACGCCAGCATGGGCGACGCCGATTACCTGCTCAAGGTGGCGGTTCCCGATGTATCCTCTTACGATCATTTTCTTAAGGACTTCGTTTTCAAGCTGCCTGGCGTTGTGCAGGTACGCTCTA
>JAIPFG010000023.1 GCA_021736745.1 Pseudomonadales bacterium | reverse complement strand
AAACCTGGCCTCCGCGCAATAGCTCACGATTGATGGCTTCGCGGCGAACCCCGTTTTCCTGGCGATGAATAAAGGTATTAATAGAAAGGCGTTTAGCGGGTGGTGACACGATAATTGAAATGTCGCGAATGCCCGCAATGGCCATATTGAGAGTGCGAGGAATTGGTGTTGCCGTCAAGGCGAGAATATCTACATCTGATCTCAGGGATTTGATTTTATCTTTTTGTCTTACGCCAAAGCGATGCTCTTCATCAATGACCAGGAGGCCGAGGTTTTTAAAGGTAAAGTGACCCACGATTAATTTGTGGGTGGCGATAAGAATATCGACCTGTCCGTTTTTGACCTGGGCTTGAATACGTTCCTGTTCATCACGTGTTTGAAAGCGTGATATGACGGCGATATTGATCGGCCAGTTAGCAAAACGGTCGCTGAAAGAATCAAAATGTTGTTGCGCCAGGAGTGTGGTCGGAACCAATATGGCTACTTGCGCCCCATTTTGGGCGGCAATAAAGGCCGCGCGCATGGCGACTTCGGTTTTACCAAAACCTACGTCGCCACAAATCAAACGATCCATTGGCCGAGCTGAACGCATATCGTTCAGTGTGGCTTCGATAGCCGACATCTGATCTTCTGTCTCTTCAAAGGGAAAATCGGCACAAAATTGCTGGTATTCTTTTTCGGGAATACGGAAGGCAATGCCTGCTTTAGCTGCACGACGGGCGTGTATTTCGAGCAGTTCTGCGGCAGTATCGCGCGCTTGCTCTGCGGCTTTGCGTTTGGCTTTTTGCCACTTATCACTACCCAGGGTATGCAGTGGTGCAGTTGCTTCATCATTGCCCGTGTATCGAGCGATCAAATGCAAGGAAGCAATAGGCACATATAACTTTGCCCCTCCCGCATATTCGAGGGTTAGAAATTCCTCTGCCTGGCCATTCACCAGAATAGTTTCCAAGCCGCGATATCGGCCGACACCATGGTCAATATGAACAACGGGCGAATCAACCCGGAGTTCGGCCAGATTTTTAATCAGTTGATCCTGATAATCTTTACTTTGACTACGACGCCTGCGCTGCATGACCTGCTGGCCGAACAGTTGAGATTCGGTAATGATGACAATGCCGGAGTCAGGTAATGCTAACCCTCTATCCAGGTTGGCTATGGTGATGGAAAGCGTCGCAGGGCTATTGAGAAAAGACTGCCAATTCGGTTGGTCTGTGGGCGATAGACCAATTTTCCTGAGCATGGTCAGTAGCGATTCCTTGCGTCCGGCTGACTCAGCGCAAAAGAGTATTTTGGCAGGGGATTGGTCAATATAATTTTTCACCTCTGCCAGAGGGTTCTCTGCATGATGGTCCAAGACGAAACGGGGTGCTGGACTGCTGTTAAAGCGTTGTGCAGGTTGGCTTCCAGCGCCATCAGTTAGTTTGATGCGGTTGAACGCCTTGAGCGCACCAAATACTTCATTGTCGGGCAAGAATAATGAGAGGGGTGGCAAAAGTGGACGTTCTGGGTCAAAACGGCGCTCTTCATAGCGCTGGGTTATTTGATGCCATTGCTCTGATAAGGCTTGGTCTATTGCCCCGAGGGAAAGCACCAGCGTGGATTTCGGTAGATAGTCCAGCAAATTGGCGCACTCAGGGAAAAATAGTGGCAAATAGTATTCAATGCCCGGTGAGTTAAGGCCGGCGGAAACATCCTGGTATATATGACAGGCTTGTGGGTCGATTTCAAAATGTGAGCGCCAGTTTTGTCGAAATAGTTGGATCGCGGTTTTGTCGAAAGGGTATTCATGGGCGGGTAAGACACTGATCTGGTCAATTTGGGCAATGGTGCGCTGAGTTTCCGGATCAAAAGTGCGTAGCTGATCGATTTCGTCATCAAACAAATCAATACGATAAGGGTTGCCGCTGCCCATAGGAAAGATATCAATAATGGCGCCTCGAACGGCAAACTCGCCGTGTTCGTAGACGGTGTCCACTTGGCGGTAGCCATTACCAACCAGATTGGCTCGCATGCTTTGCAGATCAAACTTCTGACCCGCTTCCAGTAGCAGACTGTTGCGTATGATGAATTCTTTGGGGGCGATACGTTGCATCAGTGTTGGCGCTGGAACGACAAGAATCCCTTTGTTGGTGTTGGGTAGCCGATAGAGCGTTTTTAAGCGCTCCGAAACAATATCCCGGTGCGGGGAAAAACTGTCATAAGGTAGGGTTTCCCAGTCAGGGAAGGTAAGTAACGATAGGTTTTCATCACAAAAAAACGCCAGTTCGTTGCGAAGCTGTTCTGCGCTGCTGGTGTCCGATGTAATGACGAGACAGAGGCCAGGATGGTTGTGGCTTGTCTCTGCAATAGTGAGAGCAGTTGCTGCATCCGTCAGGCCGCACCATTGTTGTTGCCCTTTATCGATTATGGGCGGATTAATCAGCATTTGCACTGGCACAGAAGCTACCTGGTATTTTCGAAAAAGTTGGCTAGTTTACAAGGGAGCCGAGGAGTAAGTCTAGCCAGGTTTCTTTTGATCGGTTTATCCCTACATTTACTAGGCTTATTTATAGTCAGTATCGATGGGGTGAATATTAGTAGCCGGGTCAAATCATCTATAATGAGATGACGGATAATTATTTAAGATAAGGCTTTAGGTTTAAATTTACCGTAGTTTTAATCATTAAAAAATCAGTCTTTGCCGGGATAAAATCTGACCTAGATCATGGAATGTAAATCATTGTATTTGAAAAGTTAATTTTGATTAAAAAACTCGCTTTGCAAGGCAAAAAAAATTAGAGAATGCTATTGTTCTGTGAGAGAATACGCGCGCCAAAATTTGGGGTTTCTTGGCGGACTATCCATCAGTCGGAAGGCGATTCGTCAGATACTCGTTCTTAATACCAACGGAAGATGATTCGTTGGCAAATGCAAATAAAATAGGGTACTGCTTGTGACACCAGAGATACTGAACTCATGCTCAAAAGATTGGGAAGAACGGGAACGTGCGGCGGAGGCCATGGTGCCATTGGTCGGTGCGCTGTATCGGGACCGATCGGTAGAAACTTCTATTTTTGGGCGACTCATTGTCAAGCGTACCGTAAACGATATTTTAGTCGCACACGAGTTTGTTCAGCAGGTTGAGAAGGTCACTGTTTCTCCTTTTGACACGCTTGAAGTGTTGCAGGCACTCACCGAACTCCCACTGGGGCCTTCCCATATTGATATCGGGAAGTTATTTGTTAATTATCAGAACAGTGGATCGAACCAGTCTCTACCGGAGTTTCTGCGGGAAGTGTTGGCAGATGCTTTTGTCTCAGACGCTGCCGAGGGGGCAGAAATTAAAGATGTGGTGCTCTATGGGTTCGGTCGAATTGGTCGTTTATTAGCGCGATTGCTTTGTGACCGCTCCGGCGGCGGCAAAGGTATTCGGTTACGCGCTATTGTAGTGCGCAAGGGCAAAGGGAATGACCTTGCCAAACGTGCCAGTTTGCTCATGAAAGATTCAGTTCACGGCGCTTTTAAAGGGGTGGTGAATGTGGATGAAGAGAACACCTCTCTTGTCGTGAATGGCCAGCAAATTCAAGTGATCTATTCAGATTCTCCGGATGCCATTGATTATACGGCTTATGGTATCGAAAATGCGGTTGTTGTTGATAACACCGGTAAATGGCGTGATGAAGAAGGTCTGTCTCTTCACTTGAAAGCCAAAGGCGTTGGACAGGTGTTGTTGACGGCACCGGCCAAGGGCAGCATTAAAAATGTTGTACATGGCATTAACAACAATATTATCAGTGACGACGATAAGATTTTATCAGCCGCCTCCTGCACCACCAATGCAATCACGCCGGTGCTAAAAGCAATGCATGAAAAATTTGGTGTGATTAATGGTCATGTCGAGACTGTCCATGCTTACACCAATGACCAAAATTTAATTGATAATTATCACAAAGGAGATCGCCGCGGACGGAGTGCAGCCTTGAATATGGTATTGACGGAAACCGGTGCAGCGAAAGCGGTAGCGAAAGCACTGCCGGAAATGGAAGGCAAGTTGACTGGCAGCTCAGTGCGAGTACCCACGCCAAATGTATCGCTAGCGATTTTGAATTTGAATCTTGAAGAAGCGGCGGATAAAGAGACCATTAACGACTATATGCGCTATATCGCGCTGCACTCCGATCTGCAAAAACAAGTGGATTACTCGAATTCGCCGGAAGCGGTATCTTCAGATTTTGTTGGCTCTAGAGCCGCCGGTATATTTGATGCGTTAGCGACCATTGCTAATGGTAATCATTGTGTGCTCTATGTGTGGTACGACAATGAATTTGGCTATGCATGCCAAGTAGTAAGAATTTTACGACAGATCACTCATGCGACGCTGCCGGTGTATCCGGTTGAAAAATAGCCGTCCGACAGTTTCGGCGGTCTTGCTAAGGAGTGAATGAGCCCTGGGGGCTCAAAACAGTGCGGTGATTCCATTTCAACAGTGGTTACTTCGTTGAAATAAACTCCAATACCTGACAAGTAGAGATTTTTGCGCCATTCGGCTTAGGGCTGTAGTGGTGTGATGTTTGTTTTATTACTTTTAATTTAATAATTGGCGAAGCTTATGATCAAGATCAAAAGAGGTTTGGATCTGCCTATCGCTGGAGAGCCGGAACAAAAGATTTACACTGGCCCAACAGCGAGAACCGTCGCTATTGTCGGTAGCGACTATGTGGGCATGAAGCCCACAATGGAGGTCAAGGAAGGCGACCGGGTTCGAAAAGGGCAATTATTGTTTACCGATAAGAAAACGGAAGGGGTTAGATATACTGCACCGGCTACTGGCGTAATATCTGCCATCAATAGAGGTGAAAAGCGTATTCTCCAGTCCGTCGTGATCGATGTGGAAGGAGAGGAAGCGGAGACTTTCGAAAGTTATGAGGCTTCAGCGCTAACCAATCTCAGTGCCGATAAAGTGGAGCAAAATCTGGTTGAGTCGGGGCTTTGGACAGCACTGCGTACACGGCCCTTCAGTAAAGTACCGCAACCGGGCACCCGTCCCACGGCTATCTTTGTGACGGCGATGGATACCAATGCGTTAGCAGCGGATCCACAGGTCATTATCGCTGAACATAAAGTGGATTTCGGTCAAGGATTGGATCTGTTGGCCAAACTCACCCAAGGCTCTTTGTATCTTTGTAAAGCTCCTGGGGCGGATATCCCAAACGGAACTGCAGCTTCTATTAAAGTGGAAGAGTTTAGCGGGCCCCATCCGGCCGGTTTAGTTGGTACGCACATACACTTTTTGGATCCGGCCTCGGAAAACAAAACGATATGGCATATTGGTTATCAGGATGTGATCGCTGTCGGCAAACTGTTTACGACCGGCCAGCTTTATACCGACCGGGTTGTTGCTTTAGCCGGTCCTCGTGTCACTCAGCCACGCCTGTTGCGCACCTGTATCGGCGCCAGTTTAGATGAATTAACAGCGGGACAATGTGAACAGTCAGGGCAGGAGAATCGGGTTATTTCCGGGTCTGTTCATTTAGGACGTACTGCTCGGGGTCCTTTAGCATATCTTGGGCGCTACCATAATCAAGTATCGGTCGTTCAGGAAAAGATTTCCCGTGATTTACTGGGTTATATGAGCCCGGGCGGCAACAAGCACTCGGTCATGAATATCTATCTTTCCAAGCTTTTCAAGAATAAGAAATTTCCTATGACCACCACAACCAATGGTAGTCCGCGAGCCATTGTCCCCGTTGGTGCTTATGAACAGGTAGTGCCGTTGGATATCCTGCCGACGCATTTGCTACGTTCATTAGTCGTAGGCGATATTGAAATGGCACAGGCTTTAGGTTGTCTGGAACTGGATGAGGAAGATTTGGCGTTATGCACCTATGTTTGTCCAGGCAAATACGAGTTTGGGCCAATCTTGCGTAGCAACCTTAATCGAATTGAGAGTGAGGGTTAAAACATGGGCTTGAGACAGATACTCGACAAAATAGAGCCGCATGTCACCAAAGGCGGTAAATATGAAAAGTGGTTTGCGCTCTACGAAGCGACAGATACTTTTTTATACACTCCCCCTTCAGTCACTAAAAATGCGTCGCACGTCAGAGATGGCATAGACCTCAAACGTATTATGATTACTGTTTGGCTCTGTGCTTTCCCCGCGATGTTTTTTGGTATGTGGAACCTTGGCCATTTGGCCAATGAAGCGATGGCCAGCATGGGTATTACGGCTGTTGAGGGATGGCGGGGCGCTTTAATTGAAATATTCGGTGGTTACGATGCCAACAGTGTTTGGGATAATACCATCCATGGTGCTGTTTATTTTGTACCAATCTATCTGGTGGTGTTCCTCGTCGGTGGCTTTTGGGAAGTGTTGTTCGCCATGATCCGTGGCCATGAAGTCAACGAAGGTTTCTTTGTTACTTCAATTTTGTTTGCCTTGATTGTTCCACCCGATATCCCGCTTTGGCAGGCTGCCTTGGGTATTTCTTTTGGTGTTGTTCTGGCCAAGGAGGTTTTCGGTGGTACCGGCAAGAACTTCTTAAACCCGGCGCTAGCTGGACGAGCATTTCTATTCTTCGCTTATCCCGCACAGATGTCGGGTGATGCGGTTTGGGTGGCTGTTGATGGTTTTAGTGGTGCCACACCTTTAGGTATGGCCGGCCAAGGCGGTATCGACGCCATTACCTACTCCTGGATGGATGCCTTTATCGGTACAATTCCTGGTTCGATTGGTGAAACCTCTACCCTGGCGATACTCCTGGGTGGTGCAGTTTTACTTTATACCAAGATTGCTTCGTGGCGAATTGTGTCAGGGGTAATGCTCGGAATGATGGCTACATCACTGATGTTTAACCTGATTGGATCGGACACGAATCCTATGTTTGCCATGACCTGGGACTGGCACTTGGTATTGGGTGGTTTTGCCTTCGGCATGTTATTTATGGCGACGGACCCTGTATCAGCGGCTATGACGGATACCGGTAAATGGGTTTTTGGCGCATTGATAGGAATAATGGTGGTATTGATACGGGTGGTGAACCCAGCCTTCCCCGAAGGAATGATGTTGGCCATTCTGTTTGGAAACCTGTTTGCACCTTTGATTGATCATTTTGTGGTTCAGGCCAATATCAAGCGGAGGGCACTACGCAATGTCTAGTAATGATTCAGTTCAAAAAACCATCAAAGTGGCATTGTTGCTCTGTTTGGTCTGTTCAATAGTCGTGTCGGGTGCAGCGGTACTGTTAAAACCGGTACAGCAGGCGAACAAGGCATTAGACCGTAAGACAAATATTTTAGCCGCCGCAGGGATTGAAACCAAAGGACAGGATATTGATGCGCTGTTTCATCAGTTTACGCCTAAGGTGGTTGATTTAGATTCAGGGGTTTATACCACAGAGATCAATGCCGAGACTTATGACCAGCGCAAAGCGGCCAAAGATCCAAAACTTTCGGACGCGTTGAGTGATGATCAGGATATTGCCAGTATTAATCGTCGTGAACGTTTTGCGACGGTTTATCTTCTGGAAAAAGAAGGTCAATTAGAGCGGGTGATCATTCCAGTGCATGGTTACGGGCTTTGGTCAACGCTCTATGGGTTCCTGGCGCTAGAGGGCGATGCGAATACCGTTGCCGGATTGGGCTTCTATTCCCATGCGGAAACACCCGGCTTAGGCGGTGAAGTGGATAACCCGCGCTGGAAGGCAAAGTGGGTGGGGAAGCAAGTCCTTGGCCAGCAGGGACAGGTTCAGATCGAATTAGTTAAGTCTGTTGATCCGAATGATCCTGAGGCAAAACACAAAGTTGACGCTCTTTCCGGGGCGACACTAACCAGTAACGGCGTTGAAAACCTGTTGCATTTTTGGTTAGGCGAGAAGGGCTTTGGCCCTTATTTGGCAAATTTACGTGCAGGAGATGTGTGATTATGTCTGAGATCACGGCGAAACAAGTTCTTGTAACTCCTATATTTGAAAATAACCCAATTGCCCTGCAGATATTGGGCATCTGTTCCGCTTTGGCGGTCACCAGCAGTTTGCAAGTGACCTTAGTGATGTGTATTGCGTTGTCATTGGTAACGGCATTTTCCAGCATGTCAATTGCGGCGATACGTAAACATATACCGAGCAGTATTCGGATTATCGTCCAAATGATTATTATCGCGTCCTTAGTGATCGTGGTGGATCAAATCCTCAAGGCCTATGCCTATAGTATTAGCAAACAGCTATCAGTGTTTGTGGGGCTGATTATCACCAACTGTATTGTGATGGGGCGGGCAGAAGCCTTTGCGATGAAAAATCCGGCAGGCATCAGTTTCCTGGATGGGATTGGTAATGGCCTGGGGTATAGCGTTATGTTGATTTCAGTGGCCGTTGTCCGTGAGCTGTTCGGAGCGGGTAAACTCTTCGGTATTGAAATCTTTTCGGTGGTTAACGATGGCGGTTGGTATGTTCCGAATGGCTTATTGCTGCTGCCTCCCAGCGCCTTTTTTATTATCGGTTTGTTTATTTGGGCCTTGCGTAGCTGGAAGCCTACTCAGGTAGAAAGCAAGGAATACGAGCTGGCGCCGCAAACCACCTCAATGCAGGAGGCCCACTAATGTTTGAGTATTATCTAAGTCTGTTTATTAAGTCCATATTTGTTGAAAATATGGCATTGGCCTTTTTCCTTGGGATGTGTACCTTTATTGCTGTATCCAAGAAGGTGCAGACCGCCATTGGTTTGGGTGTTGCGGTTATTGTGGTGCAGACCATTACTATCCCGATCAACAACCTGATTTATACCTACCTGTTGGCGGATGGCGCGTTAGCTTGGGCGGGCCTGCCCAATGTGGATCTCAGCTTTTTGGGATTGTTGAGCTATATCGGGGTTATCGCAGCGCTGGTACAGATTTTGGAAATGTTTCTGGATCGCTATGTACCGGCCCTCTATAACGCACTGGGTGTATTTTTGCCATTGATTACAGTGAACTGCGCCATTATGGGTGGCTCGCTTTTTATGGTGGAGCGCGACTACAACTTCGCCGAGAGTGTGGTTTATGGTTTGGGATCCGGTACAGGTTGGGCGCTGGCAATCACGACTTTGGCCGGTATCCGGGAAAAATTAAAATACAGCGATGTACCCCAGGGGTTGCGTGGATTAGGCATCACCTTTATTACTGTTGGTTTGATGTCACTCGGGTTTATGTCTTTTTCAGGCATTCAACTCTAATCAAATGAACGGGCAAATTGGAAAGGTTTAACCATGAATTTATCAGACATCTATTTAGGGGTCGGAATGTTCACCGCAATCGTGCTGTTGCTCGTGGCGGTGATCTTGATGGCTCGCGCAAAATTAGTCAGTTCCGGTGCCGTTACCATCGAGATTAACGGAGATCCGGAACATACCATTCAGGTTCCTGCTGGCGATAAGCTCTTACAGACCTTGGCTAGTGCAGGAGTATTCCTCTCATCCGCCTGTGGTGGTGGTGGTACGTGTGCACAATGTAAGTGTAAAGTTTTGGAAGGCGGTGGTTCAATGTTGCCAACCGAAGAAGGGCACTTTACCCGTGGGCAAAAACGGGAAGGACAGCGTTTATCCTGTCAGGTAGCCGTTAAACAAGATATGAAAATTGAGGTGCCGGAAGAAGTTTTCGGTGTTAAACACTGGAAATGTAAAGTTCGCTCCAATGATAATGTGGCGACCTTTATTAAAGAATTGGTACTGGAATTACCGGAAGGTGAAAATGTTGATTTCCGCGCTGGCGGATATGTGCAACTGGAAGCACCTCCGCATCATGTCAAATACAAGGATTTTATCATTGATGAGAAGTATCACGGTGATTGGGATCGTTTCAATATCTGGCAACATGAATCACACGTAACGGAAAAGGTGATTCGGGCGTATTCGATGGCTAACTATCCGGAAGAAAGGGGGTTAGTGAAGTTTAATATTCGGATTGCTTCTCCGCCTCCAGGAACGAATTACCCGGCCGGGAAAATGTCGTCCTATGTGTTTAGTTTGAAGCCGGGCGATGAAATCGATGTGTTTGGTCCTTTTGGTGAATTTTTCGCTAAAGATACCGATGCGGAGATGGTGTTTATCGGTGGTGGTGCCGGGATGGCGCCGATGCGCTCTCATATATTTGACCAACTCAAGCGAATTGGTACTAAACGTAAAATGTCGTTCTGGTATGGCGCGCGAAGTTTGCGGGAAATGTTCTATCAGGATGAGTATGACCAGTTGGCAAAAGAAAACGATAATTTCGAGTGGCATGTTGCCCTATCAGATCCTATGCCAGAAGATAATTGGACGGGTTACACAGGCTTTATTCACAATGTCCTCTATGAAAACTATCTGAAGGACCATCCGGCACCGGAGGATTGCGAATACTACATGTGTGGGCCACCGATGATGAACTCGGCAGTGATTAAGATGCTGGAAGATTTAGGTGTCGAGCCGGAGAATATCCTATTGGATGACTTTGGTGGTTAATGTACCGGCATTTAGTTAAGACAATACTTTTCACCCTCTTTGCGTTATTACCGCTGGCAGGGTGCTCGTCAGCGGAAAAGGGGCCGGAGCTCGTCAGTCTCTCCGGCCCTACCATGGGCACCCAGTTTCACGTCAAATATTATTTGCCCACGACCACTCAGTTATCCGTCAAAGTGATTCAAGCACATGTGGAAGACGAGTTGGCGCGGGTTAACCAGCGTATGTCAACCTATCTGCCGGACTCAGAGCTCAGCCGGTTTAATCGCTCGGAAATCGGACAGTGGTTTCCTATCAGCCAAGAAACTGCAGAAGTTGTTTCTTTGGCGCAGCAAATTAGTTCACAAACACAGGGTGCATTCGATGTAACGGTGGCTTCGTTGGTTGACTTATGGGGCTTCGGACCCAGCTATCGCAGCGAAGAGCCCCCGGCTCAGCAATTGATTGAAACGGAATTAAAAAAGGTCGGATATTCCGCGCTTAAGGTCCGACAATCGCCTTCAGCTTTATTTAAAACCTCGCCGGTTACGGTAGATTTGTCCGCTATTGCTAAAGGTTATGCGGTGGATAAGGTTGCCGACGCATTGGAAAAAGCCGGTATTCAGAGCTATATGGTTGAAGTGGGCGGCGAGATTCGCGCTAAGGGCCTGAAGACGGAAAATCAGCCTTGGCGTATTGCCATTGAATCGCCTTTGCCAGGGCAAAGATCCGTGCAGCGCGTGCTTGAGCTAACGGATATCGCCGTGGCAACTTCGGGCGATTATCGCAACTACTTTGAGAAGAATGGTCAACGTTATTCACATACGATTGATCCAACCACTGGATATCCCATTACCCATGCCTTAGCCTCTGTGACGGTGCTGGCTGAAACCAGCGCACGTGCTGATGCTTTGGCGACAGCGTTGATGGTGATGGGGCCGGAGCGCGCCCTAAACTTTGCTAATGAGAATCGGTTGCCTGTATTTATGATTGTTAAACAGGCGTCAGGGTTTAGTGAGATTGCTTCTGATGCTTTCGCCGGTTGGTTGAAATAGCTGGTGTTATGAGATTTTTCCGAGGTTTCTTATGTCCGTAGTGATTGTTGTTTTTCTGGTGATGCTGTTCATTGTCCTGGCCATGTCGGTGGGTGTTTTATTTGGCGGTAAACCAATTAAGGGCTCCTGTGGCGGACTTAGCGCGATCGGCATGAAATCTGCTTGTGAGGTTTGTGCTGGAAAAGATGAGGAGTGTGAGAGGAAAAAGGAAAAAATAAAACTTAAACAACTGGATCAAGACGAATAATAAAACGTCCAGTGTTTGATCTGATGTGGCGCTTACGCTAGGCCACCGCAAAATTATCTATGGCCGGAAGCGCTATAGTGTTCTCAGCCATGATGAAGGGGGAAGAGTGGGAACATCCGATACACATTTTGATACGGTGGTCATTGGCAGTGGTCCCGGTGGAGAAGCCGCCGCCATCAATCTTGCAAAACATGGCCGCCGAGTCGCTGTCATTGAAAGTCGAAAATTTGTCGGGGGTGCCTGCACCCATCTTGGCACTATTCCCTCTAAAGCCTTACGTCATTCGGTGCGAAGGACGATACAGTTTAATACCGACCCCATGTTTCGCAGCATCGGTGAGCCCAGAATATTTACCTATCAGGAAGTACTCAATCGCGCCGAAAAAGTGATAGAAAAACAGGTAGATTTACGAACGGACTTCTATCCGCATAACCGAATCAAGCTTATTCGTGGTCATGCGCGCTTTCTTGATCAGAATCGGTTGAACATAGAAACAGAGGATAAAGCCAAGCAGTTTGAGATCAGCGCAGATACCTTTGTTGTTGCTGTAGGCTCGCATCCATACCGGCCAGTGGATGTCGATTTTAATCACACACGGGTGTACAGCAGTGACGATATCCTTGGTATGAAATTTACCCCCCGCAGCTTAATTATCTATGGTGCCGGTGTTATTGGTTGTGAGTACGCCTCGATCTTCGCCGGGCTGGGTGCGCGTGTGGACCTTCTCAATACCAGAGACAGACTGTTATCCTTTCTTGATGATGAAATATCCGATGCTCTCGGCTATCAATTGCGGCGTAGTGGCGTGCGTATCCGTAATAACGAAGAATATGAGAAAGTGGACGTTGCCGATGAATATGTGGCGGTACAACTTAAATCAGGAAAGGTCATCAAGGCTAATGCCTTGCTCTGGTGTAACGGGCGTACTGGCAATACCCGGGATCTCGGCTTGGAGAATGTGGGTTTGGAAGCAGACTCGCGTGGGCTGCTTAAAGTGGATCAGTGTTTCCGTACGAAAATAACTAATATCTACGCCGTCGGTGATGTGATCGGTTGGCCTAGTTTAGCGAGCGCATCCTATGATCAGGGCCGAGCGGCTTCTTTTGATATTTTGGGCAAAGTCAGTTATTGGCAAGGAGAGTATGTACCGACGGGTATCTACACCATTCCGGAAATCAGCTCTGTGGGTAAAAATGAACGGGAATTGACTGCCACGAAAATACCTTATGAGGTTGGTCAGGCTAATTTCAGGGATACAGCGCGGGGCCATATTTCCGAAGAAAAGATTGGTATGCTAAAAATATTGTTTCATGCTGAAACGCTGGAAATTCTGGGGATTCACTGTTTTGGTGATCAGGCGGCGGAAATTATCCATATCGGACAGGCGATTATGAGCCAGAAAGGTGATGGTAATACGATTAAATACTTTACCAGTCATACCTTTAATTATCCGACCATGGCGGAAGCCTATCGTACGGCAGCGCTGGATGGTCTAAATCGTATCCGCCACCGTGTCCCTGATAAGTGGGATATTGATTTAACGGGACCCAAAACGAAGTAAGGAAGGCTGGCCATCCTTCCTTACTTTCTCTCCATCCTTGAGGGGTTACTGACTGATCAAGGCGCAGCGTTTTTGGTAGGCGCTGTGTGCAATTTGCACATCTTCCAGGAAAAGGGGCAATTCCTCAAGCAAAAGTGCCTGGGGGCCATCAACCAATGCTTTGCTTGGTACGGGATGGAAGTCCACTAACACCATATTGGCACCAGCAATAACGCCTTGGGCTGTGGCGTGCATGACGTCCATTAAGCCATCGGGTGCCACATCTCGGGTGCCAACCGAATGTGATGGATCAATGCAGACAGGCATTCGGGTAAGACGTTTGATGACGGGCACATGACAAAAGTCCACCAAATTGCGGTGGGGTAAGCCAAATTCACTTTTCATTCCACGTAAGCAGAAGATGACGTTTGAATTTCCTTCGCTGGCCAGGTATTCAGCCGCATTCAGCGATTCATTTAGGGTAATGCCAAAGCCTCTTTTTAACAGAACAGGGTAGGTCTTTTGACGACCAATGGATTTCAGCAATTCGAAATTTTGAATATTGCGCGTACCCACTTGCAGTAGAACCCCAGTCGGATTTCCGCAAGCTTCAAGGCAGCGATGAATTTCATCGATATGTGACTCATGCGTAATTTCCATGGCAATCACTTTAATCCCGTACTTTCCGGCCAATTCGAATACGTAAGGTAAACAGGCTTCACCATGACCCTGGAAAGAATAGGGGTTCGTGCGTGGTTTGTAGGCGCCCATTCGCGTACATTGTTGATTGTTCTCTTGCAACGCTCGGAGTGTCAGTTCAACATGCTCAGGGTTGTCCACAGCACAAAGTCCAGCGAAGACATTGAGTCCCTTCTGATCAAAATGCACGCCATTATAGTCAAAGCCAAAGGTGCGTTGATTATCTTTATGGCGGCCAAGAATACGATATTCTTCTGAGATTCGGATAACGCGCTCAACCGCTGGGAGGCTTTCGATTTCCTCTTTGTTCACTGTATGGGTATCACCGAGCAAGTAAATTTCAGTGAGCTTTTGCTTATCGCCTTGGATATCATGCTTATTGAGTTTGATGCCCAGCAGTGATGACAGGTGGTGCCAGGTTTTTTTGAATTCATCACTACTTTCATCAGTGTTTGGGTGCAAAATAACGAGCATGAAATAAAAGTCTCCGTGTTAAGTGGGTTTTTCGCAGGCAAAATTGTTATCCTCAGTATAACGCTAACTGGGTATCGATGGTTAATGAGCATTCGTATAAATTTCAATAACAGTTTCAGCCGGCTACCGGAGTTGTTCTATCGCCGCAAATCTCCGCAAGGCTTGAACAAACCCCAGCTGATCAGTTTTAATGCGGCCGCTGCCGCTTTGATTGGCCTGGATGCCACCGCTGTGGATGATAAGGATTTTGTCGATCTGTTCTGTGGGAATGGCCTTCCTCCTGAGGCTGATCCGTTGGCCATGGTTTATTCCGGTCATCAGTTTGGCATCTATGTCTCACAACTCGGTGACGGGCGAGCTATTCTGCTCGGTGAAGCCGTGAATGCTGCTGGGGAAAAATGGGATATTCAATTGAAAGGCGCGGGCTTTACCCCCTTTTCACGGATGGCGGATGGTCGCGCCGTGTTGCGCTCCTGTATACGTGAATATCTTTGCTCGGAAGCAATGCATGGATTAGGTATTCCTACAACGCGGGCTCTTTGCATTATTGGCAGTGAAGATCCTGTCTATCGCGAGGAAATAGAGACGGCTGCGGTTATGACGCGGTTATCACCAAGCCATGTGCGATTCGGCAGTTTTGAATATTTTTACTATACCAAGCAACCTGATGCTGTCCGCCAATTGGCGGATTATGTCATCGCCCAGCATTTTTCCGTATGGCAAACTCGGGATGATCGCTACCAGAAATTATTTGATCAGGTGGTTGAACGGACAGCCTTGATGATTGCCCACTGGCAGGCAGTGGGCTTTTCGCACGGGGTGATGAATACGGATAACATGTCCATTTTGGGGCTTACCCTGGATTATGGCCCTTTTGGCTTTATGGAGGAATATGATCCGGGATATGTTTGTAACCATTCCGATGTTGAAGGGCGTTATGCCTTTAATCGTCAGCCAATGATTGGCCTGTTTAATCTAAACTGTTTGGCTCACGCCTTTACTCCTTTGCTAAAGGTTGAGCAACTCAAAACGTCATTGCAGCAGTATGAACCCCTTTACTTTCAATACTACGAAGGTTTAATGCGTAAAAAGTTAGGCTTTAGTACAGCGATGGAAGATGACGATAGGCTAATCGCCGATTTATTAGAGTTGCTGCATGCAAACCGGGTCGATTACAGTATTTTCTTCCGACAGCTGAGTGGAGTGGCAACGGCGGATAAATCACATCCTATCGACGAGTTATTTCATGATCAGGAGGGATTTTATCAATGGTTGCGTCGCTATCAGGCGCGATTGTCGATAGAGAGTCTTGCCCAGCAGGAAAGGGCGGAAAGCATGAATCGGGTCAATCCTAAATATATCTTGAGAAATTATTTGGCTCATCAGGCAATCGAATCTGCTCGCCGAGGGAATTATGAGGAGATAGATAGGCTATTAAAAATCCTGACTATGCCCTTTGACGAGCATGTTGAGTTTAACCACTATGCCGAGAGCTCTCCATCATGGGGAAAAGATCTCCAGGTCAGCTGCTCATCCTGATTACGCATAGGCCCAGGATATGATGACTGAAAAATTTGCTGGCTCATTATTCCGATTTTGTGTCGGATGATTTAGTATTGGGTTGGTATAATTATTGCCTCCCCATAGATGGGGGTATTTAGGGACAAATAATAAAAGCAGGTTAGCTATGATGGGTCAGATAAATCGAACAGGTATTGATCGGCGGAAACAGTCTCATTCGGATATAAATGCACTTGTCGCATCCCGATCCGAGGCACTTTCTCTTTATACGGAATTGGCGACACATCGTCCTTTTCAACAAAATGAATGTTTCGAAAAGGAACTGAAGCAGTTCTGCGAGGCACTAATTGACTACACGGCGAATGCGCATTTTCGACTTTATCAGCATTTGGCTGAAAACAAAGAGCGCCGTATCCCCGTGATGAAAGTCGCGGATGAAGTGTACCCTCTGATAGCGAAAACGACCGATAAAATTTTGGCTTTTAATGATCGTTACAGCGATGAAGCCAATTTACGCAAACAAGCCGATCAACTCGAACAAGATTTATCTAAAATCGGTGAAATCCTGGCAGATCGTATTCAATGCGAAGATGAGGTGATCAAGGCCATGCGCGGCGAGAGGCGAAACCGCTAAAATAACCCCCCCCGGTAGCGACGCTACCTTTTAGCGCGATACTTCTTATTGACAGATTTCCATATTGTTCACACCGATTCTCCTGGAATTGCTATTCAGTATCTTTTTGGCCGCGTGGGATGCGGCCTTATCTCTTCCAATAAAATCCAAACGCTTTTTTGAAAGGGCGTTTTGACGCATTAATTTGGCATAAATTGCTTGTTTTTGGTCATTGCAGTCAAATTTTAATCAGACTATATTTTGTTGCAGGATAGCAGCGTCTTTTTGAGGTGATAGGGCGATGACACAATATGTGGATTTCTTTCTCTACAATGAAGCGGTAGGTTTAGATATCACCGGGCCGCTCGAAGTTTTCAATACGGCATCGGTTTTGTTACGTGAAAGGGGTGGAGATGAGCCCGCCTATCAGCCTCGATTTTGGGCGTTGCATCGAGGTTCAATCCGTCTAAATTCAGGTCTTTGCCTGCAGGCCGATTATGAATTAGGAGAGCAGGCTGACTCAGATATATTCCTTATTCCGGGTACTATCGAGCCCGAACGGATAGTTCAAAATACCAAACTCCTAGAAGGCGTGAGTCGTGCCTTAACGCAAGCGAAAAGGGTGGTGTCGGTATGTACTGGCGCATTTATTCTCGCGGCTTGCGGGGTACTGGATAACCGTCAGGCGACTACCCACTGGTCAGCAGCGGATTTATTGGCCAAGCTATATCC
>JAIPFG010000022.1 GCA_021736745.1 Pseudomonadales bacterium | reverse complement strand
ACCCTGCTGAGTAAGATAAGTCTTGCAAGCCGAAAACGCGACGGATATGTGGATCGCGTTTTCGATGGTAAAGAGTTAGGTGATGATGGTGCCTTGTCCGCTCGTCTTGCGCTGCAATGGATGCCGAGTGATTCCTTCGATTTATTTTTTGCCATCGACGGGACCAAGGAAAGAGAGCAGGGTGCGCCTTCCGTCTCTTTAGGTCTTAACGATACACAATCCTTTGCACATTTGACTAATATCCAGATTCCGGGCTGTTCTTCCTTCGGCTTGCCACCCGGCCCTCCAGTCAGCACCCAGGGCGACCCTAACTGCTTGAACAACACCACCTTTAAGGATGAGTTTGAATCCGAGGGAACCGCCAGAGTGGTTTCTGAATTGGATTACTGGGGTGTTAATTTAACCGCAAGCTGGGATGTGAATGAGTACCTGAATATTAAATCAATTACTGCATATCGTGATATGGATTCCTTTTCCGCAAGAGATGGTGACAACACGCAGTATCGGGTATTCCATACACAGGATCCTTTTAAGCATGAACAGTGGAGCCAGGAATTCCAGTTTAGCGGATTGGCCTTGGACGGAACCCTAAAGTGGCTGGTCGGGCTGTACTATTTTGAGGAAGAAGCGGATAACCCCAATCCTGTTGAATTTCCGTTACCTTTTGTCGGTGAGTTTATCAGCGGTGGCCAGACTGACAATGATAATGTGGCGGTGTTTGGTCAGGCAACCTGGGATGCGACTGATCGTCTGCATTTAACTTTCGGACTTCGTTTTACTGATGAAACAAAACGTTTTTCTCCCTATTCATTTATTCCGGAAGGGGCTTTTTATATTAAAGGAGGGCCGGGAAGCCCAGGCGTAAGATTTTATGATTGCCCTACCGGTGTCGAGCCCGGTTGTGGTGGCGTGGCGGGCAGGAGGTTTACGCCCGGTGACCGTTTGGTTCCAGCCGGTGAATATGAAGAACAGTTTGATGATTGGACACCCATGCTCAATATTGCCTATGACCTCAATGATGAGGTGATGGTATACCTCACCTATTCGGAAGGATTCAAGAGCGGTGGTTTTGATCAACGTTTTAATGTTGAATTTCTGAACGGGCCAACTTCATTTGATCCGGAAACGGCCACGACCTACGAAATAGGAATGAAGTCCACTTGGCTGGATAACCGGTTACGTTTAAATGTGGCGGCTTTCTTTACCGATTATGAAGATCAGCACATTATCGTGCGGGAAGGCTTTGCACCCATTACCTTTAATGCCGGTGAATCAGAAATTCAGGGCTTTGAATTGGAAGCCAGTTTTGTCCCTACCGATTCCTGGTTGCTGCAAGCTTCAGCAGGTTATATTGATGCAGAGTATACCAAGTTGGATCAAAAGGTATTGGATAACTCACCTATTACGAAAAAGACATCCCTCGCTCAAACACCAGAATGGTCAACTAACCTGGGTATTGCATATACCAAGGAGCTGGCCAACTGGGGTACGATCACGCCACGGTTGGACTGGTCCTACAAAAGTGAGTCTTATAACGATGCAATTAATACTCCGAGATTACGTCAGGGCGCCTACCACCTGCTCAATGCCTCTATTGCATTTGTTAGCATCGACGAAGCCTGGGAAGTCATTTTATCCGGACGTAACTTGAACAGTGAGCTTTATTTGACGACGGGTATTTCAGCCTTGGATACAGGGGCCGCCTATTCGGCAGGAATCTTCTCCCGCGAAACGGAGTGGAGCCTTTCTGCAAAATACAGCTTTTAATAGTTGAGAGAGCTTGGACATTCACCCCAAAGGCTTGTCCTGTTAGGGGTGAATTTCGGGTAATTTAACGAGCGCTAGTCTGGGGTTTGATGTGACTAAGAAATATCACTGTTTTTTATTCTATCGTTGTTTAATGGTACTGAGGAGATGTTTTGTTGTTAGCCTTGTCCTCATGGGGCTCGGTGCTTGTAGCGAGTCTCATCAGGAGCGTTTAACGGAACCGGCTAGGCTTCCAAAGCCGATAGTATCATCAGATTCACGCCCTAATTTTCTACTGGTGGTGGTAGATGATCTTGGCTATTCTGACCTAAGTTCTTTCGGTGGAGGGGAAATAGCAACGGCGGCTATCGACCGGCTGGCACTTGAAGGGGTCAGGTTAAATACTTTCTATACTGCGCCAACCTGTTCCCCGACGCGTGCTGCATTACTTAGTGGTAATGACCCACACATTGCCGGGCTGGGTAACATGGCAGAACTTCTGGCGAAAAACCAGAGGGGTAAGCCGGGATATGAAGGCCATCTGAACCAGCGTGTGATATCGATTGCCACATTATTACGGGATGCCGGTTACTTTACAGCGATGACAGGTAAGTGGCATTTGGGTCTGGAGGCGGAAAATAGTCCGGCGACGCAAGGGTTTGAACATTCGTATGCCTTATTACATGGCGGTGCTGGCCACTTTGACGACACCGGTCTCTTAGAGAGAGCGCCTAAGGCACTTTATCGTGAAGATGGCAAACTGGTGGATTGGCCAAAAGGGCGTTATTCCAGCGATTTCTATACTGAAAAGTTGATTGATTATCTGAGTAAAAATGATGGCCATCAGCCGTTCTTTGCTTATCTCGCTTTTAGTGCTGTGCATTGGCCATTACAAGCACCGGACGAGCTAATCCGTAAATATAAGGGCCGTTATGATGCGGGTTGGGATGTGCTTCGTAAACAACGATTAAAAGGGTTACGGCAAGCCGGGTTGTTAACTGAAAATATTGATTTTGTAACTCCGCCGGGTTATCAACCCTGGGATAATCTGAGCCGTGAGCAGCAACGAATTGAAGCCCGAAAAATGGAAGTTTTTGCAGCAATGTTGGATAACGTCAATCAAAATATAGAGCGTTTAGTGAGCTATCTTGAAAAGACAGGCACGCTGGACAATACAGTGATTATCTTTTTGTCGGATAACGGTGCGGAAGGCACCCCTTTGGAAAAAAGTCCTTTGTTGAAGGGGTGGCTCGAGCGTTTTGATAACAGCCTGGAAAATATGGGACGAATTAATTCCTATATTTTCTATGGACCGAATTGGGCTCATGCTACTACTGCGCCAAGCAAGTATTACAAAAGCCATGTAGCCGAGGGTGGTATTCATGTTCCGGCCTTCATTTGGCGTAAAGGAATGGCGGTAAAAGGTGCCATTGCGAGGGCGCCAGTGACAGTGATGGATATTGCGCCAACCCTACTGGAAATGGCAATGGTGGAATATCCGAAAGAGTATCAGGGGAAACCACTCGAGCCTTTGCGTGGACTGAGCCTGCAGCCACTGATGGATGAACCGTCAGTACGGATTCATCCTGAAGACGCTTTATTTGGTCTAGAGCTTTTCGGCCGTAGAGCCATCCGGCAGGGACAGTGGAAAATCACCATGGAGCCATCGCCTTTCGGAACCGGTGAGTGGGAGCTCTATGATCTAAGCAGTGATAAAGGTGAAACTCACAATGTTGCAAAGAGTCATCCGGATTTAGTGGCTCGGCTTGCCGCAGCCTGGCAAGATTACGCAGATGAAGTGGGTGTCATTTTGCCAGAGGGTCCTTCGGGTTATTAACAGTGGAGATTTGTCTATGACAATCAATAGACGAGAATTTATCAAACGTGGTTTAGGTGGTGCGACGTTGGCGCTGGCCTTTGAGATTGGCGGAGGCAGTCTGCTGCTGACGCCGCAACAGGCGCGGGCGCAAGCGGTGCCTTTGCAGCAGCTCACCGCTGACGAAGCGGCAGTGCTAGAGCGCCTAGCCGAGGCATTGCTACCTGGCGCGGCGGAAGCTGGGGTGACGCATTTTATCGATCATCAGTTGGGCGAGGATCCGGGCGACTGCCTGCTGATCGCCAAATACTTTCAGGTGAGGCCGCCTTATCGAGATTTCTACCGCCAGGGTGTAGCGGGGTGTGAGCAACTGGCGCAGGAGCAGTTTAAGCAAAAAGCAGCGAAGCTCAACGTGGCGCAACTGGATCAATTGATCAAGATGATCGGCAAACCGGGCACACGGACACCGGAGGGCTACGACCTGTCGTTGTTTTATTTATGCCTGCGCTCTGATGCGGTGGATGTGGTCTATGGCACACCCGAAGGCTTTGAAAGACTCAATGTACCTTATATGGCGCATATCATGCCACCGGAGGGATGGAATGGCTAAGACCTTGGAAAAAGTGGATGTGGTAATCGTTGGTGCCGGAGCTGCCGGCAGTGTGTATGCGGCGGTGTTGGCGGAAGCGGGCAGAAGCGTGCTGGTGCTGGAGCGAGGTGTAGAACGCAAACTGGGAGATCTTTACAGTTCTCAAACCTGGGCGCGCCGACTGAAATGGGGGGCGCCGCATGTAGTGGAAGACGGGCCGGACAGTATCTGGTACAACTTTAATGCGGGGCACGGTTTTGGCGGTGCGGCGATTCACCATTACGGTGTCTGGCCGCGCTATCACCCGGAAGATTTTGAGCTGCACAGCCGTTACGGTAAAGGATTGGATTGGCCTTATTCGTATGAAACGCTACGTCCCTGGTACGATCAGGTGCAAAAAGATGTCGGCATGGCCGGTGATGCGAAAAAGGAAATCTGGCGCCCGATAGGTGATCCCTACCCGTTGCCGCCAGTGTTGGTGAGTAATCACGGTAAAGTGTTAGCGCGAGGATTCGAACAGTTAGGTTTACACACGGCACCGATTCCGATGGCGGTGTTGACTGAGCCCTATAACGGCCGTCCGGCCTGTATCTGGGACGGCTGGTGCGATGCCGGTTGTCCTATTGGTGCGCTGGCCAATCCGTTAGCTGTTTATTTGCCACGGGCGCAGCAGGCAGGAGCGCGATTGCAGGGCAATGCACATATCAGCCGGGTACTGACTGATAAAAAAGGGGAAAAAGTTATTGGTGTCGAATACTACAATCGCGAAGGGGAGCGAATCGTTCAGCCGGCGGATGCGGTGGTGCTTTGTGCCTTTACGGTGGAGAACTCGCGGATATTACTCAACTCGGCAAACAGCCACCACCTTGATGGTCTGGCCAACAGCAGTGGTTTGGTGGGTCGTTATCTGATGTCGCATCCCGCTCTATCGGTATTCGGGATGTTCGAGGAGGAAATGCAGAACTACCTGGGTGCAACGGGTGGTCAACTGATTTGTCAGGACGCCTTCCCCAAGACTGGCAATCCGAATGGTGCATTCGGTAGTCGTCAATGGGAAATTGGCTTAGCGATCAAGCCGAACGACCTACTTGGGATTGCTATGTCGCGACCGGATATTTACGGCAATGCTCTGCATCAATTCATGCAGGAAGGCGCGCGTTTTCTCGGCTCCATGGTCGGTGTCTGTGAAGACCAGCCGATGAGAGATAACCGTATTTCTTTGGCCAAAGACAAGGATCGTTTCGGGCAGCCGTTGGCGCGGGTCACCTATCAGGTCAGTGAAGAAGGCCGCAAGCTGTGGCAAAATGCGACCAAAGAGGGCGTCGACATATTTAAGGCGGCGGGTGCTAAGCAAGCCTGGCACGGACCGATGGCGGGGCAGCACATTATGGGTGGCACTGTAATGGGGATCGATAGAAACAAATCCGTGACTAATGGTGAGGCACAAACCCACGATCTGCCAAACCTTTTTATCGGTGGCCCCAGTGTATTTCCCACCAGTTCGTCGATTAATTCCACCTTTACTGCCCATGCAGTGGCGATGAAATCCGCCCATTATATGGCCAATAATTGGGGACAGCTCGCGGACTGAGTTCATTTCCCTCCCAAACTGCAGTGGCCCTTCGGGGCCCTGCGGTTTTTTTTACGGTGAAAAATACTGCGGAAAGAATTTTAGATTAAAGCAAATAGCAGGCATTTTAAACTGTCAAAAAACCGGAACGGTATTTCACTAAGATGAACAAAAAAACTTCCATAAACCCATTGTTGTGTGATCCAGCCTTAGGTATTTGCGAAATAAACCCAAAGAATTTACCAGCTAAAATCCAATTGTCGGCTGAAAATAAACCATTGCGAATCGTTTATGTTACCGATCCAATTTGTTCATCCTGCTGGGGTATAGAGCCCCAGTTACGAAAGCTAACGCTGGAGTACGGACCTGTATTCGAGATGCAATATTGCATGGGAGGGCTGCTTCCCTCTTGGGATTATTTTAGTAGTGGCGGAATCAGAAAGCCTTCCGATGTTGCTGGACATTGGGATGCAGCCAGCGCCCATTATGAAATGCCAATTGACGGCGATGTTTGGCTGGAAGACCCTTTGTCATCATCTTATCCTCCTTCGGTTGCGGTAAAAGCTGCGCAAATGCAGGATCAGGAAAAGGCCATATTGTTTCTAAGAAAAATTCGGGAAATGTTGTTTCTCGAAAAAAGGAATATTACCCGATGGGAATATTTGCTGGAAGCAGCAAACAATGTAGGCCTCGATGCTAGCAAGTTGGAGCAGGATTCTGTTCATGCGGCAAAGGGGTTATTTGAGGATGACTTGGATTTAAGCAAACAGTTGGGTGTAAAAGGGTTCCCGACTCTGTTTATCACTGACCGCACGAACAATCAAATAGTGCTAGAGGGCTATCAGTCCTACGAGCAATTCGAACATGCAGTTCTTTCGCTTTATCCCGACGCGGAAAAAATAGAGTTCGATCATACCATCTATGGCCTTTTCAAACGCTACAGTACGTTGACGACTAAGGAGTATGCGTTGTTAACCGGAGTCAATTACCAAACCGCTTTGCGGCATTTAAAAGAGATATCGTATCAAGGTCGGGTCAAAAGTCAGAATACAAAAAATGGCGATCTGTGGATCGTTTGTCCTTAGTCTGTTTCTTACCGAACTGAGTTCTCGGGGTAATACTTAAAATGCCTTTGATAGTACCAAGTTCAGTTTATTACCTCGGGGACGATTTTCCACATTGGATTCAAAATAATAATTAAGACGAACAGAGAAGTTTTTATTGCTATAGCGGAAGCCGGGGCCAACACCGAAAACCTGTTCTCTGGATCGGGAAACCGATACGTTATCAACCTTATCATCGGTGATTTGTTTCAAGTAATAACCTGAAAAGCCAATTCGCCATTCGGGATGAATCTGATAAGAGAGTGCATAGTTAAAATGCAGGGCCTGTCCGGATTGGGTATTATCGTTAGCCAGTGTTGGGTCAGGGTCATTATTTTTTGAACTCCACAAATAATAGAATCGAAAACTACTGGCCAAGCGGGAATTCCATAGCAGGGTGATCGAATAATAAGGATTAAAACTGAAAATGTTGTCTCCCGGATTGACGTCGGCGTCTTTGTCATAGTGTCCAGTAGGTGTCTTAAAGAGTAAATTTAAGCGTTGGTAAGTTGAAATACCAAAAACGGTTTTTCGGGGCCACTGAATGATAAACGGGCTAATGGCCAGGTCGCCAAAGCCGGAGGAGGAGCGGTTTAAACCAAAATCGGTGGTCGGATCTATGTTCACTAAGGGCAAGACAAATTCCGCACCATAGTAGCCACCGAAAATTTGTTTATCAGTGATTCGCGCCATTAAGAGGACTAAGCTGTTAACCTCAATGCTGTTATTGCCGGGCACCCGTTTCGACTTATCGTAAAATCGGTTAGCGTTGAATTGGGAATATGTCAGTTGAGTTAATAGCCCTGGACCGGCTTTGCCATCCAGAAAGCTGGTGCTTCCCAGATTTATTGGAGGCAGTTTAACCTGCGCACTGATCATAGAAGAAAATAGCAGGCAGAAAAAGGTCAGACTGATGCGATAAATGAGTCTTTGATAATTAGGTGTGCACATTGATAATCGCCATTTTCGGAAGTACAGACTTTACATTACAGTTGAAGAATCAGCACAGTCTTGAGCGCCTCTTTCTGATATAGATCACCGCTGTGGAAAGTTTAATCGTTATTGAGCGGAACCACAGAGAGGACGATATTTTATTCATTGGAGTTCAACTCTAAAATTTATCAAAGAAACTACTTTTTCTCCATTTGAAATTGTCTTTGACTAATACAAAAAAATGGGCCACGAGCTGTGGCCCTGAATTACCCACAGGTTAATGTAGGCAGAGGGAGTAAATCTTCGGCCATTAATACGCCAGTTTTGATCCGGCGGTTTCTATAATTTTGCGATTAGGGAATTTTTCCATCATGTTTTGATGCTCGTAAATCATGCGACGCATAGGGATGACGGCCCAGAGATATTTTGAACGCATCGTAAACTCTTCTTTTGGGTCCCGCATAATATTATAAATTTCAACGGGTTGTTTTACATGGAGCTTTGTGTTTTTCCAGCGCACGGCGGCAAGTCTGGCCCCCGCATCTTTGGTAAAAAATGGGTACTCGTAATGAAACACATAATCCCGTCTGGAATATCCCTCTCCGTTCATTAATAAAGACGTTTGGTCTACGCCATCAATAATGCGTTTGCCTGGCATATTTTTAGTGGCGCCGGCTATCTGTGCGATAGTGGTGTACCAGTCCGTCACATGAACCAGATCGATGGGGTCCTGGCCTGCCTTGATAACTCCTGGCCACCAGGCAATGGCAGGAGTGCGCACACCACCTTCATAGACCTGATGTTTTTTACCACGGAGGTAGCTGAAACCTGCCGAAGGGAAAAATTGATACATAGGGCCGTTATCACTGACCCAGACGACTAGTGTGTTTTTAGCGATATCGAGTTGTTCAAGCTTATCACGAAGCCGTTTCACATTTTTATCATGCTGCGCCAGCTGCGAGGCCTGGCAGTTGGCTTCATCCACATATTTGGTATTGCGTTCTTCCGGAGGGCAAGCAAAAACCTGATTGGCGTTGCTGGCCCAATAGACGAAAAAGGGATCATTCTTCTTGGCGTTTTCCTCAACATATTGCAGGATACCTTCGGTCAGTTCCTGCTCATGGACGTTATAGCGTTCTAATGTGAGCTTGCCGATTTCCCTTGGTTTTTCGCCTTTGCGGCTCTCCTGAATACCATGGATAACGATGCCCGTCTGTTGCTCATAGTCCTTTGGCATATCGAGGGTATAAGGGACTTCGCCAATGGTTTCATTTTTCGGGTCATAGTAATCGGCATTTTCGGACCAGGGCCAAACACCACCGTTAAACATTGTGTATAACGCATAATCAAACCCCTGATTTGTCGGTTGATGCTGAGCTTGTTCGCCCATATGCCATTTGCCGAACATAGCAGTGTGATAACCGGCGTCTGAAAGTAATTCAGCCAGCGTATATTCTTCAGCGACTAACCCTTTCACCTGCCCCGGGAATAAAACCTCATCAAGCCCGGTGCGAATCGGTAAGCGTCCAGTCATCAGTGCCGCTCTCGTTGGTGTACAAGAGGGTTCTGAATAATGCTGTAATAGTTTCATGCCATCCGCCGCAAGGGTATCAAGATTGGGTGTTGGCGTTCCTCGCAATTTGCCACCACCATAGGAGCCGAGTTCACCCCAGCCAATGTCATCGGTGAGAATCATGATGATATTGGGTCTGCCATTTTTATTCTTTAATACGGCCAATTTGTCTTGTATTGCATCATCCTCGTTAGCCCATTGTTGACGGTGTTCCTGCGCTAACGCCTGTTGTGCAGCATCCACCTGGTACGCCATGCTTTCACTGACGGTCACGCTCAGCGTTAAGGCACAAATACCTACCATTAACTTCTTCATTTGTTTGTCCTCATTTACCTAATAGGAATCGGTGCAATTCTTGATCGAAACGAAAAACCCCACGCCTACGCGACGCGGGGCATAGGTTCTCTAGAACCGGAAGGTGGCCTGTAAAATGGCGCTTCTTGGTGCTTCCGTTATGCCAAAGTGGCTACCATTAAAAAAGTTAATGTCATTGGCGAAGCCCATCGTGGTTTCATCGTCTAGATTGCGTCCAATGAGTGAAACCTGCCAGCGGCCTTCCACATCGGCCAGCGTGATACGCGCATCCACCTTGGTAAAGCTATCCTGCACGTCTACGGGGTCCAGATCCAAAGCCAATTCCTTTTCATCCTCGCCATACACCCGGACAAAACCGATCAACTCCAGACGGTCACTCAGTGGCCAGATATATTCCGCCGTGATGTTATAAGAATAATCCGGGGCATACTGTAGTGGCTTGTTGCTCAGGTCCTGAAATCCGCTGGCGCATAATGCATTAGCTATTTGGAATTGGCTGCAGGGCGCTTGATCGAATTCATCGTATTCTGCATCTAACAGCGCTAACGTGGCGGAGATAGTCAACGCCTCAGTAACACGCCACTGTAAATCAGCTTCGGCACCTTGGGTTATAGCAGACGCCGCGTTGCCCACCGAAAAAGTTGCTGGGCCAATCAGCGTGCTGACCTGAAGGTCATCATATTCATTGCGAAAAATTGAGAAATTCAGTCTGGCTGCACCGTCAGCAAGGTCAAGCTTGCCACCCAGCTCCACGGAAACGACTTCCTCCTCCTCAAATTCGAAGCGTCCGTCAACGGCGTCTGTCTGATTAGCCACTAGCTGATGATCGAAGCCGCCGCCCTTAAAACCTTTTTTAAGGGAGAGGTAATACATGGCGTTGTCAGTTGGCCGCCATTGCAGCACTAAGCCTGGGGAGAAATCACTTTCCGAGCGATTGCCTTTAACGTCATGCACGTTGAATACGCCAGTCGGTCCACCGCTGCCTGGCCCCGGAACCTGCACCCTTTCGAAAAGAGCCGCTGGAAATTGTACCGACGCACCATCTTTATCCTCTTTCGTGTAGCGCCCCTCCAGGGTGATATCCCACTGATCGCTCAGGTGCCAGGTTACTTGGCCGAAAGCGGCAATCGTTTCGCCGTCTTGTTCGGTCGCTACGTGGCGATTACGGTTAATGGTGTTAGGCCCCAAGGTGCCTATATTCAGGTCGAGAATGGAGTCAAGTTCATGTTCCTGGTAAAACAGACCAACGATATAATCGACAGTGCCGCCGCCGTTGGAGGCGATGCGAAATTCTTGACTAAACTGCTCGTAATCTTCTTCGATATCGATCTGAAAATTTTCAATACCTGTGTAGGTTGCATTACCCGCATCAATGTATTCATACTCGGCGTAGCCGGTGAGTGAGGTGAAGGTCATATTTTCCAGTTCCCACTCCAGGGTTAAGCCAAAGGTGCTAGCTTCGGTATCCTGGAATTCGAAGCCGCCAACACCGTTACGCTTATCGGTGGTGCTACGGGTACCGTTTAATTTACAGTCTTCCTGGATACCATTTGCCGCCAGCACACTGACCATTTGAGCGGTACAATGAATCGGCTGGATATTACGGCCTTCGCGCTCGATATCGCTGAAACCGTATTGGATCAGGGCGCTAAAGGAATCGGTTGGCTCAAACAGGATACTCAAGCGACCGGCAAGATCGTCCCTACTCTGATCGTCACTCCCAGTGACTTTATTCTCAAGAAAACCGTCTTTGTCTTCGAAACGCAAAGCCAATCGGGCTTTGATCGTATCGCTGAGTGGGCCGGAAATGGCGCCTTCATAACTCTCACCTTCGGCACCATCAAATTCTTCCGCCAGGGTAAGCCAGCCCTCCAGTTCATCGGTCGGTTTTGCTGTGGTAATGTTGATTGCACCGGCTGTGGTATTCTTGCCGATAATGGCACCCTGTGGTCCTTTCAGTACTTCAACGCGCTCCAGATCCAGAAACTGCAATCGGCTAAAGCGGCTACGACCATAGAAGAAGCCGTCTACTACCTGACCGACAGCCTGTTCAAAACCAAAGTTGACGCCTGGCCCTAAACCTCGCAGAAAAATCTGGTCGCCGCCGAAAGCTTCCGAAACATGTAGCGCCGGAATTGTCGGAGCCAGTGTTTCCATCTTCTCAATACCGCTGGCACGCATTTGTTCTCCCAGCACTGCTTGAATAGCGACAGGAACGTCCTGTAGGTTTTGCTCTCGCTTTTGTGCCGTCACGACGATTTCTTCCAGAGCAAGACCTTTTACTGCGGCAAGTGGCCCATTGGCATAGAAGGTTGCAATGACGGCAGCGGTTAACAGACTTATTTTTTTATGGTGAAAGTGATGCATGGTGTCCTCCCTGTTCGGACAGTGAAACGATTGGTAATGAGTGGAATGCCATCCTGGATTTACTGAAGAAGAAACAGTAAACCCGGCTGGTTTTTAAGTTTTCGGTACAAGCAGAATCAGGTTGTTGCGATCCAACGCACTGATTCCGAATGTTTCTTTCAGCGCAAATAAAAGTGCTTCTGTATCGCCGGCATTAAAAATACCGCTGACCTGTAAGTTTTCGAGTTGGTTATTGCTGATGACGATTTTTTTAAGCGAATACCGGTTGTGTTCTTTGATGACGTCAACTAATAGATTTGCATCGAATTCAAGTTTTCCTCGCTGCCAGGCCTCAATGCGTTTGAGCTGCGCAGGGAAGGGCTCCGCAATGGTGCCTTGTTCCCAATAATTAACGGCCTGCCCCTTCATTAACAGGGCAGAATGGGTTGCTGAGTCGATATCCTGAATGTCATTAGGTATGGATTTTTGATCATGGATACGAGTGCTGACTTCAACCACGCCCTCTAAGACAGAAACAGTGACGAGGTTTTCTTCAAGGGATACGTTAAAACGTGTGCCGACTGCCCGGGCCAGACCGTTTGCCGCAAGTACTTCAAAGGGTCTGTTCGGATCATGTGCCACGTCGAAAACCGCTTCGCCTTGTCTGAGCGCTATTTCGCGACGATCATGGTGATAACTGACGGTTAACTTCGTATTGGTATTCAGGGTAACCCTGGAACCATCGGAGAGATCCACGAGACGCTGTTCTCCCACTTTGGTTTCATATGTCTGTGGCAGGTATACAAGCAGCGCAAAAATTGAAGCAATGCAAGTAATTGCGAGCGTACCCGTTGTTAATAGCGGGCGTTTCGCTAACAGACCGCGTAAAAGCCGTCCCATTTTAGTGTAAAAACGATTTTGGGTCTGATCATGATATTGTGCGATGCGTTCGTCACACTGACTGATTAAAGCTGCAATTTGAGGATCGTTTTCGAGTTCGCCAGAGAGTTCCCAGGCCAGTTCGCAGCGTTCGTATTCCTGCTCGTTATTCGGGTTCTCCTGGAGCCAGTCCAGAAACGCCTGGTTCGTTCCATCGGTTAACGAATCGGCTTTGAGCTTTACGAACCAGTCTGTATCCGCGGAGGGGGATGCAGGAGAATTATCTTTGCTATAGTGCTCTTTTCGGTTACTCATTGCTGTCACCCAGACTCGCTTTAAGCTGTGCTATTGCCGTGCTCATCTCTCTTTCTATTGTCCTTGTGGTTGTGCCCATTATTTTTGCAATCTGTGGATAACTCATGCTGCGATATCGGTGTAGAATGAAAACTTCCTGACATCGTGGTTTTAAATTTTGTATTGCACTATTCACTTTTAACAGCGCCTGATCCCATTCCGCTTGCTGACAAGGGGAAGCCCACTCGCTAACTAACACGGTAACCTCTGTCGACTGATGTTTGCCTTGGGCACGAACTTTATCTTTACGGGCTTTGTCGCGTACTAGGTTTGTCGCAACACGGAATAGGTAAGCTCGGGCGTTTGTTTCCAGATGATCCAGGCTGGCTTGTTCAATGAGTTTTAAATAAGTTTCTTGTAACAAATCGGCAGCATCATCGTCATTACGTAATAATTTAGCCAAGTAATGCCTCAGTGCGGTTCGGTATTTCCCGAACAACAGCTCTAAATAGGCTTGCTCGTCGCGCTCCTTTTTTTTAAGGTTTTGCGGACGGCGGTCAACTATTTTGACGAGAGCCAGTTTGGCTTTTTGCATGGTGTTTTTTATAACCTGTTTTTCATCTGTGTTTTCGTTAGATGCTGCTTTCTCTCATGCTTAATAGGAATAACGTGCTACAGGCAAAACCCTGACATATTTTTAAATATGTTATTGGTAGATACTGGCGTACCTAATAAGTTTTAGTTTTTATCCCAACGGGCCAGGGCTTTTTCCCCACCACCCCATCACGTACGCTGATACGATCTCCGATCTCGATGACCATAAGGTCGTAGGCAACTTGTACTGGGCCGTTATAGGTTGTTCTAAGGTCGTCCATAGCAGCAAGCACCATCTCGGGATTGTTGTAGAGGTGATATAGCACACCCAATCTTGGTTTTGTTTCGCTAAAGACTTTGCCAACCATGGCGGGCGAGGCATGAACCTCTTCCGCAATATGTCGGGTGAGGGCTAAAGATCGCCCGGTTTTTTCGGCATAAATTTCGGCAGGGGGAAAACTTTCATGGATGATTAAGTCAACATCCTTTGAATGGTGGATTAAATTTTCCGAAAAGGTGGTGTCACCGGAAAACACAAAGGAGCGACTTTTATATTCGACTCGAAAACCGAAGGCGTGTCCCTTTTCAATGTGTACCACTTCAAAGGCAGAAATGCTCAAGTCATTATTTTTATATATTTCGCCGGCTTTATAATCATTACACTTCAGTTCGCTGCCGCCCTTTGGTAGGCCCGCGGCGATACGACCGCGTACATCCCATTCATAAGCCTGTTGAAGGTGTCCACAAAAAGCTTGGGTGCCGGGTGGCCCAAAGACCTGCAAGCTGGTCGATCGACCATAAGTCCAACCCCCTAACCATAAACTGTCCAGTCCACCCACATGGTCAACGTGCAAATGGGTAAGAAACACCTTATCGAGAAGGCGGAAGGGGATTTCCAATGACGCCAAGTTTTGAGGGCTGCCGGAACCAATATCGAGCAAGACTCTTTCGTTACCTGCTTCGACCAAAATGGAGGGTCCCGCTTGACCGGAACGGGGAAAGGGAGTACCGGAACCTAGTACTGTTACCCGCATATCACTTTCTGGCAAAGGTTCGTTTGGGTAAAAATGTTGGATGGAACGATGCCTTACTGCGTCAAGCTCAACGGCGCTATGCCCCGAAGCCTGAGTGCAAAAGGACAGATTTATCAGAAGAATAAAACCCCATGATAACTTAGTTAACATTTCAACGGCTCCAGTTGGTCAATCAGGGGAAAGTTAAAGAATCTTGGTTTCGATTAACTCAGGTGTATAACTCTATACAACGTGTTATTGGATAAACCCCGACAGTCTTTTTGTGACAAAATGAAAAAATGTTATTGTAGGGAATCATTTTTTTATTCATTGCCGGGTCCGGTTGGGTTACCGTAAACGGTTTTACCACATACCAATATGTGCTTGATCAACGTAACAATGAGGGCTAAAAATTAAACCCGTGGATTGTTGTCCGGATAGATACTTTAATATGATAAACGGTATGAGTTATCTTTCGAATCGATTTGATTTAAAAGGTATTTATAGCTTTTTCCTGGTGCTGATTTCTCCTCTGTTTTTATATAGGAAGAGGGTCTCATTTTGGTTGATAATGGTTACGTTTTCGTCAGGTGTTTTGTCTGAAGAAATGCTTGATTTTAATATTGAGCCGCAACCTTTTCAGTCCGCTTTGCAACAGTTTGCAAAACAGGCAGATTTACAGCTAATGTACTCGCCAGAGGTCATTCCAAAACAAATTAGCCCCGCAATAAGAGGTCGTTTATCTGCCCAGGAAGCCTTGGCTAAACTTATTCAACAGACCAATTTAGAGTTTGTTTTTAACGGCTTGATTGTTGTTATTAGAGCGCAAACTTTACCGGCTTCGATGAGGACATCTAATATTGTCGTTTCTTCGTTGGATTCCGTTCCTGAAAACCCTCACTTTATCGAAGAATTTATTGTGACGGCACAAAAACGTGAAGAGCGATTACGGGATGTCCCCATTTCAATCTTATTAGCGCAAGGAGAGGACCTACAGGTGGGAGGGATAAACCGGTTGGAATCCTTGGCACCGTTGATGCCTGGTTTTCATTATAGCGAAGCAGTAGCGGCCAATGATCAGTTATTTATTCGGGGACTCGGGTCAGGTGTTAATTTTGGTTTCGAAAATGCCGTGGGGCAGGTGATTGATGATTTCTATTATGGTCGCAGCCGTTTTGGACGTACTGCATTTCTTGATGTTGAACGAGTGGAAATCCTAAAAGGGCCACAGGGTGCTTTAATCGGCAAAAACACTACGGCTGGGGCTATTAATATTACTTCTAAAACACCCACTGACCAATTTCAAGGCTGGGTCTCTGCCAACCACGAATTTGAAGCGGACAAGGGCTTAACTCTAGAGGGTGCAGTATCTGGGCCGTTATCCGAAACCCTGACCGCACGGCTGGCGCTAAGAGGTGATAAACGTGATGGTTGGACGCATAACAGCGTGACAGGGAAAGATAGCCAGGCAATGGACGACCTCACTGGTCGTCTGACAATGGCTTGGCGGCCCAATATCGATTTCGATGCAACCATTCGGTATCAAAATGGCAATCTAAATCGTCAGGGGAGAGCCCGCGAAATATCGCGTTGCGGTCAACAGTTAGTCGATTTTATCGTACAAAATAATATCCCTGAAGACTGCAAGATAAACTATAAACGTTCGGCTGTCGGTGTTCGCCGTGGTGAGGGAGATTACCAGAACTTTAATACTGATTTTGATACCTTTGGCGTCACCCTGAATTGGGAGCGGGACAGGCATACATTGACTTCGCTAACTGGCTATGCGAGCTATAGGGTTAACGACCAGGTAATTAGTGACCTGCTCCCATGGGAATTGACTAACCTCGATGCAACGGAAGAATGGTCACAGTGGACACAAGAGCTGAGAGTAACTTCGAATAAAAACAGCCTGGTCGATTACATCATGGGCTTCTATTTTATTCACGCCAACCAGACCAGTGGTTTGGACGTCCACTTTGCTGACCAGCCGGTTAGTGAAAGGGCAACTCGGGTCATTGCTACACATCAGAAAGGTGATAGTTATGCTGTTTTTGGCCAGATCACTTGGCATATAAATGATGTGTTATCAGCCACAGCCGGAGCCCGCTATACTCTGGAAGAGGAAGACGCCAGGTCAAGACAATTTCCGGCGCTACTCTATACTCGGAGTCCTATTGATATGGTATCCGGGCCGGCTGCCGGAACACATGATGTCACCCAAGATCGGAAGGAAGATGATATCTCTCCCTCCTTCACTCTGCAGTGGTATCCCACGGATGAGGCAATGTTTTACGGCAGTCTGCGTAAAGGTTTCAAAGGTGGCGGATTTGATCACCAACTTGCAGCCAGCCAGCCAGAGGCCGAGAAGAATTTTCAATTCAATAAAGAGCAAGTGGTGGCTTATGAAATAGGGCTGAAGTGGGTTCTCGGCGGTGGCTCTTCACAAATTAATTTCGCCTTATTTCGTAATATGCCTATGAACTATTCCCAGTATTACCAAACCAACCACTTATGATCAACAAGATAAGGGGTTGCATCATGAAAGCGAAACAAACAGACCTGTTGGACTGGCAGCAGCGGTACGGAACAGAAGAAGCCTGCACGCA
>JAIPFG010000021.1 GCA_021736745.1 Pseudomonadales bacterium | reverse complement strand
CGATCACTCAAAGATGCGGTATCTGTTCAAGATGCAAGTTCGGTCGGTGATATTGCCCATAGTATAAAAGGCAGCGCAGGTAATTTTGGTGCCAAACGGTTAATAGCTGTCTGCGCTGAATTAGAGACTTTAGCTCGCAACGGGAATCTAACCACCAGCAAAGAATTATTAGATGTGGTTATCAGTGAATGCGGATTGTTGCGACAGGCGCTGGAGTATGAGTATGAAGCACGCAAAGTTGAAACGGAAAAAAATGCTGAACCAGAAATGGCTCTTGATGAAGTGGAAAAAGCTTATCAAAGAAAAGTTCAGGCGCGTGTGTTGATTGTTGATGATGATCGAGGGATGCGTTTTGCCATACGCAAAGTATTGGAGAATGATGGATATCGAGTAGATGAGGTCCAAAACGGTGAGCAGGCCTTGATGTACTGTGAGCGTTTTATGCCGGATCTGGTACTAATGGATGCCATCATGCCAGAAATGGATGGTTTTAAGGCCTGTTCGGAAATGCAGGCTTTACCTGGGGGTAAGGAATTGCCTGTGCTCATTCTTACCGCCTTGAATGATGAGCTTTCCATTGGGCGAGCATTTGCCGCCGGTGCCACTGATTATATTTCTAAACCGGTCAATTTTGCTGTGCTGCGAAAACGAATTTCACGCCTGCTGCAGGCGAGCCATGCGGAAAAACATATCCGTAAATTAGCCTACAATGACACCCTAACAGGCCTACCCAATCGAGCACTGTTTACAGAAAAACTAAGTCAGGTGATTGCCCAGAGTACACCGGAAGCGATGGTTGCCGTTCTGTTTTTAGATTTGGATAGATTTAAACTAATCAATGATACCTTCGGCCATGATGCGGGAGATCTTTTGGTAAAAGTGGTAGCCGAGAGATTACAGGGCTGTGTGCGGCAGGGTGATGTGGTATCACGTTTTGGCGGTGATGAATTTACGATTATTCTTGATCGGGTAAAATCCTTTGCTGTTGTCAAAACCATTGTTTCAAAAATACACCAAACCTTGTCGCGCCCCTTTGTGTTTTTGGGGAAAGAAATGCACGTGAGTTCCAGTATCGGTATCGCCATGTACCCGAATGATGGTGAAGATATTGGGACATTACTTAAAAACGCGGATATTGCCATGTACCGTGCTAAGGGTAAAGGTAACTGCTTTGAGTTTTATGAGCAGAATATGGAACATGACGTAGCGCGTCGACTGGGTATTGAAAGCGATCTGCGTGGTGCGATTGAGCGCAATGAGATGATTGTCTACTACCAGCCTCAACAGGATTTGGTCACTAACGAGTTAATTGGCATGGAAGCGTTGGTCCGTTGGCAACACCCTAAACAGGGGATGATGAACCCTCTGGAATTTATTAGTTTGGCAGAAGAAACCGGTCAAATATTAGAGTTAGGTGAATGGGTGATGAAAACAGCCTGTAAGCAGCTCAAAAGTTGGTTGGACAGAGGGATTCCTCCGATGCGAGTTGCTGTGAATTTAGCCGCACGGCAATTGGATAATGGTGATATTGTCGAGCGAGTGGCCGCCACTATAATTGAAACAGGCCTTCCCCCGGAGCTGCTTGAACTTGAGATTACCGAAAGCACAATCATGGAGAATGCTGAGAAGGTAATTGTTACATTGGATCAATTAAAAACTATGGGTATTAAGTTGGCAGTTGATGATTTTGGTACCGGTTATTCATCACTTAGCTACCTAAAACGTTTTCCCATTGACTTGCTAAAAATTGATCGGGCTTTTGTTTCTGATATTACGACGAATAAGGTAGATGCGGACATCGTAACGACGATTATCGCTTTATCGCATAGCTTAAATGTCAAAGTGATCGCCGAAGGGGTCGAGACAGAAGAGCAAAAAGCGCTACTAGCCAGAGAGGGGTGTGACTCTATGCAGGGTTATTTATTTGGAAAGCCGGTTCCTCCAGATGAGTTTGAGCGCCTATTTTTAAAAGAGAAAATTTCTAAAGCCAGCCAACTGCAACCAGCAGCGGATTATCGCTGATACTTTTTATTCCTGATTTCCTCGTTCTAAAGCTTCGAGGCTGCCGCTTCGAATATCTCAAGTAGCTGTTGCCGAATCCATTTGTGTAGGGGTGAATTCAATGTACGTCGATGTTGGATAAGGCAGAGTGAGATGCGAAGTTCATTGAGCTCCGGTATATTAAATGGCTTTGAGATAAAGTGCCCTTTAGTCAATCGAAATTCTGCGAGATATTTTGGCCCCAGCATGAGTGAATCGCTCAGGCTCAATACTTCTAAAGCAGTGAGTAACTGGGTGGTTTCAAGAATAGTCTGACGGTGAATTCCGGCATCCTCAAAGGTTTTCTCAACCTGTAATAAGTCACGGTCAGTAATATTCGGAAGATAAAGGGCTACATGCGGATAGCTAATAATATCCTCACGATCTAATACTTTTTTTGTGGCTAGTGGATGCTTGTCGCGAAGCCAGCATAATGCCGTATTTGTGCCTAATGGGTAAAACTCAAAATCTCCTTTGTGTTCCTGTTTTATGTAAATAGAAAAGTCTAAAGCGCCAGAGGCAAGTAAATCCATATGACTGTCGAGAATATTGCGTGTCTGCAGTTTCACATTAGGTGCATTATCGTGAATACGCTTCAACAGCATTGGAATAGCGCCGATCGCCACTGTCTCTGGCACGCAGATATGAATAAAGCCTTCGGCCTGAGAGGGGTCAAATTCAGGGGTAAAGATAGTGGCTTCCATCATATCGAGCACCTTGGTAAGAGGCTGTTGCAATTGCTCCGCCTTCGGTGTCGGTATTAACCCATGCGCCGTTCGTGTAAATAGAGGGTCATCGAATAGGTTGCGTAAGCGTTGAAGTGTTTTACTCATCGCGGGCTGGGTGATAAAAAGCCGCTCTGCTGATCGAGTGACGTTTCGTTCCTCCAGTAATACTTGCAGTGCAATGAGCAAATTGAGGTCGATGCGAGATAATCGGTTTTCCATTCCTGCCACCAAAATATATTATAACTAAAAGGAATGCTACTTATAAAAACAATACATTTTTATTATTTCACGTTAACTACTATAGTTACAATATTGATTACGTGATGACGAGAAAATACTCTCGGTTGGCAAGAATGAGTAGCCTCAAAGATGAGGTTTTAAGCTGGCAAAGTAAATTGATTGCAGAATTTTCCTCTCCCTTTTCACGCCCGCCCCTGGGCAACAAGGGATTTTTAAGCCCACCTCCCCCTGGTGGGCTTTTTTTTATTCTGCTATTTGTGTTATCAGGCGTTAAATAGTCTGGCGTTTTACTTATGTGCCATCGCTACCGCTCGAAACATGGCGCGTGCTTTATTCATGGTTTCTTTCCATTCCAACTTGGGCACGGAGTCAGCGACAACGCCTCCGCCAGACTGAACGTAGAGCACTTTATCTTTGATGACGGCAGTGCGGATAGCGATGCAGGTGTCCATGTTATCTTCCCAGGAAATATAGCCGACAGCGCCACCATAAACGCCTCGCTTCACGGGTTCGACTTCATCAATGATTTCCATGGCGCGAATTTTGGGCGCGCCGCTTAAGGTTCCTGCCGGAATGGTAGCGCGTAACACATCGATTGCCGATAGACCTGGTTTTATTTCCCCCACTACGTTGGAAACGATATGCATCACGTGTGAATAGCGTTCGATTACCATTTTATCGGTTACTTTGACGCTTCCCGTTTTAGCAACACGACCGACATCGTTACGCCCGAGGTCAATGAGCATGAGGTGTTCAGCAATTTCCTTGGGGTCGCTTAGTAAATCCTTTTCCATCGCTAAATCTTCTTCCTCATTTTTTCCGCGACGGCGTGTTCCTGCGATCGGCCTTACGGTAATCACTCCATCCTCAACCCGAGTTAATACCTCCGGTGATGCGCCCACTACATGGAACTCATCCAGGTTGAGGTAAAACATGTAGGGTGAGGGGTTTAGATTGCGTAGCGCCCGATAAAGATTGATCGGTTCTGCGTTAAAGGGAATGCTCATGCGTTGCGACGGCACTACCTGCATGATATCCCCAGATAAGGCATATTCTTTGATTTTTTCGACGGCTGCTTCATATTCGGGTTGGGTAAAGTCCGATTTGAAAGCGCTTTCGCTGATGGGTAATTGATAGGCGATCATATTGACCACATCTAGATTAATTTCCGCAAGGTTAGGTGAGGGTTCCGGTAATTTGGACACGAGGTAGTCCAGCCGTTGCTGGGTTTTCTGATAAATATCGGTTTCGGCAGGGTCAACATGAATAATTAAATTCAGTGTCCCCGCCAGGTTATCAAATACCAACACTTCATCTGATAGCATGAGTACAATATCGGGAGTACCAATTTTGTCAGGCGGAGTTGATTTGGTGAGGCGCGGCTCAATGTAACGAACCGTATCGTAACCAAAATAGCCCGCGAGCCCACCGTTATAACGTAATGCGCCTTCAAGTCTGGCAACGCGAAAGCGAGCTTGAAACTCTTTTACAAATTCAAAGGGATCGGGGTGTTCAAGGGATTCGATAACCTCCCCATCCGTTTCAACCGTAATGTGATACCCTCGTACTTTCAAGACCGTGCGGCAGGGTAGCCCGATGATAGAATAGCGCCCCCATTTTTCGCCGCCCTGTACTGACTCCAGCATATAAGAGTATGGGCCGTTAGCAAGCTTGAGATAGGAACTTAGGGGGGTATCGAGATCCGCAAGCACCGTCCGCGTCAGGGGTATACGGTTATAGCCTTGAGCGGCAAGTTGGTTGAATTTTTCTGGCGTCATGGGAGAACGGATTCCTTGTAGCTTCTCGTTCGATGGATGGTTTTATTGGGTTAATAATTAATTGACGGCGGCCAGCGCATGACGCATGCTTTGAATCGTTTGTTGGTAATTATCCGTACCAAAAATAGCAGAACCGGCAACGAATATGTCCGCACCCGCCTTAGCGACTTGTGCAATATTATTCACACCGATACCACCATCGACCTCTAATCGAATATCTAAACCACTGGTATTAATTAAATCACGTACTTGTCGGATTTTATGGTAGGTGCCGGGGATGAATTTTTGTCCTCCAAAACCAGGGTTGACTGACATCAGCAAAATCATATCGAGCTTATCCATAACATGCTCAAGATACGTCAATGGAGTTGCTGGATTTAATACCAAGCCGGCCTTACAGCCGCCATCTTTAATTAATTGCAGGGAGCGGTCAATATGCTCCGAAGCTTCAGGGTGAAAAGTGATATAGGACGCACCCGCTGTAATAAAATCACCAATGATTCGATCCACGGGTTTTACCATTAAATGTACATCGATAGGGGCCTTGATACCGTATTTTCGTAGCGCACTACATACCATCGGCCCGATGGTAAGGTTTGGTACATAGTGGTTATCCATCACATCAAAGTGCACAATATCGGCGCCAGAAGCCAGCACAGCGTCAACCTCTTCACCCAAGCGTGCAAAATCTGCAGAAAGAATCGAAGGGGCAATTAAATAGTCTGCCATAATGAGTTGTGTTTTATTAAGAAGAGTCTGTAAAGGGCACTATTCTACACATAAAAAATCAAGCCGTATATTTTGCGGCGAGGAATGGAATCACTGGGCCTCTGATGGTTATAGTGTTGTCAGCCGTTGTACCCAGTCAGGAAATATAATGGCCAGCCCAATGAGCAGAGGAAGTACCAGGTAATAACTTAACATAAGCCAGCGAACGTTGTTCGCGGCCTGATAAAGACCCATTAAGCGCTCAGTGACCAATGAGCCCTTTATCGCAAAGGAAAGACAAATAATTACCACCGTTAGCACGCCAGGAACGCTCTGCTCGGCCAGTATTGCGCTAAATAAAGTGAGTATCATTAGTGCCAGCCAAATTAAGGTTAACTGTATTTTGGGTTGGTAACCGCTAAGCAACTTCGAAACCACTTCGATTTACCTCATCATTCATCTTAAAACATAGAGTAGTGGGAAAATAATAATCCAGGCCAGGTCAATCATATGCCAATAGCTGGCAGCGCTTTCCAGTCCTTCATGGCTTTTTTCATGGTAGCTGCCCAAGTGAGCGCGTATAGCGACAAACAAAATAGTGCACATGCCGACCAGGACGTGCAGCAGGTGATTAAAGGTTAGATAATAATATAAGGAGTAGAAAATATCGGTTTTGGAGTCGATGCCGTGGCTGTGGTTCCAGTAATATTCCCAACCTTTGATTCCGCAGTATCCCGCTCCCGCTGCCAGAGTCAGGCATAACCACTTCACACAAGCTTCTCGTTGTCCTATTTTTATGCTCGACACGGCTCGTGCGATAAAATAACTGCTACTGATTAAAACAAAGGTGTTCAGTGCTCCCGCCAAGGTATTTAGACGGTTCGGGCCGGCTGCAAATATTTCCTGATTATGCGAACGAGCTACCAGGAAGACAATAAAAAACAGCGCGAACTCTGTTAGCTCAGCGAAAATTAAAATCCATATCGCGATATTCCCTGGCGTTTTTTTCGCGTCGACGGCAGGGAGTGTTTTTGATTCAGTAGGTGCTCTCAAGGGCAAGGCAGTTACTGCTGCCGACTGATTCAAAGTAGACACGTGATCACCCCATCTGTAAAAACAGCCTAATTGGTTAGAAATGCGCATCAATCAATTTGCTCAAAGCCTTTAGCGTTTCCGTATCATCAGTCAGGGGCTCTGCCAAGCAAGCCATACAAGCTTCTTTTGCAGGCAAGCCTGACTTGATCATCAATGCGGTATAAATGAGCAATCGGGTCGATGCGGCCTCTTCCAAATCATGTTCTTTTAGCCTTCGTAAATCATTTGCCAGTAACACCAACTGTTGGGCCAATAGCGGCTCAATACCACTTTCTTGAGCGACAATGGTAGCCTCGTGATCTGCATTAGGATAATCGAAGCTCAGGGCGACAAAACGTTGTCGTGTACTGGGTTTTAATCCTTTGATTAGATTTTGATATCCGGGATTGTAAGAAATCACCAGCATAAAATTTGGATGGGCATGCAGGATCTCGCCAGTTCTTTCCAGCGGTAATATTCTCCGATGATCAGCTAATGGGTGGAGCACCACGGTCGTATCCTTGCGTGCTTCCACGACTTCATCCAAATAACAGATAGCGCCTTCGCGTACGGCTCTGGTCAAAGGGCCATCTTGCCAATAGGTGCCTTGTGCGCCGATCAGGTGACGACCAACCAGGTCTGATGCGGTCAGGTCGTCATGGCAAGCGACCGTGTAAAGAGGACGCCCCAAATGTTGAGCCATGTATTCAACAAAGCGTGTCTTACCACAGCCGGTTGGTCCTTTAATTAATACGGGCAAAGCGTTTTGCGCGGCCTGGTTGAATATCTCGACCTCTCGTCCTTGGACAATATAGTTAATACTTTCTTTCATCTCGTTACCTGTGATTAGCTGATCGCCCCGGTTAAATTAAGATAAAGTTTTGGTAATAAATGCGGGAGGCGCTGCACATCGCTCACCATGGCATAGCCCTGACCACCAAAAAGATAAGGAAGGTAATCGCTCGCCTTATCATCGACTGTCACACAAAAAGGTAGCAGCCCCTGTTGCTTAGCCTCCAAAATTGCCTGGCGAGTATCTTCGATACCATAGCGGCCTTCGTAATGGTCAATATCATTTGGCTTACCATCTGACACAATCAACAAGAGGAGTTGTTGTGTTTTTTGAGTTTTGAGAATTTCCGTGGATTGGCGAATCGCTGCGCCCATTCGGGTATAAAATCCTGGTTTAATCGCCAGAATACGGCCGCGGGTTTGGTCGCTATAGGCTTCAGCAAAATTTTTGAGCAGGTGATAACGCACCTGTTTATTTTTCACCGAGGAAAAACCATAGATAGCAAAGCGATCACCCGAACCGCTAAGCGCCTCGGCAAACAGTAATAATGTATGACGAATCACATCAATAACTCGCTGCTTTTCAGTGAGTGCGACATCCGTTGACATAGAAAGATCGGCGAGTAGCAGGCAGGATAATTCCCTGCCCATAGGCGTACGCGCTTTGAACAGATCCTGGTGTTCTGCTTTTGGTTCTGGCTGGGTTAATGTGTCCAAATAGGCGTTAAGATCCAGTTCTTCACCAACCGGCTGGCGCAGTTGCCATTGCCGTTGCGGTCGTAACATCGAAAAGCGGTTACGTAAAGAGCGGGCGGCATTTTTCAATGTATCCGGTACAGAGGCAGGAACAGCATGATCTGCCAGTAATGGTTGTAAAAGGCAGTAATTCTGAACCAGTTCAGATTTTCGGAAATCCCATTCCGGCAGCAGAATACCATCGCCCAAAGGCAGTTCATCGTTTTCGGCTGCCGGTAAATCTAGATCGAACTTCACTTTAGCGGCACCTGCACGACGTTGTCGAGCGAGAGTAATGATATCGATATCTTCAACCGCCTTGGGGCTCTCGTCATCAGTATCTTCGTCCTGGCAGCGGTCAACCGCTACCTGTTCCGTCCAACTAAAAAGACTGGCCAATTGAAATACCATCAGCCCATCCGTTTCACGGCGATCATCAATTCGCTCTGCCGCTTTACGCTCGCCTTGATCTAAATTTTGTGGGGGCGCAGCATTCGTTTCAGATACACTATCCATCGATTCTTCGGCGGAAACTGACACTGCGTGCAACGGCTCGGGATAAAGCCAAAGAGGTACGGGTAAAGGCTCACGGGATGCCCGGGGTAAGCTTGACACACTTCCTGGATTCATTAAGGCAGCCCTAATTGCCTGTTCCCGCTCCAGTTCTGCCCCTTCGAGGCGACACCATTGGTGGCGTAATCCAATGGTCGCCTCGGTGAGTTGCAGATAGGTTTTGTGGAGCCCGGGATAGTTTGCCAAAAGTTGCTGGCAGGCCCGTTGATTATCCAGGAACCAATGTTGAATGATCGGTTGTCGCGCCGCTAGTGCTGTTAGCCAGTAGTAAAGGGATTCGTTCAATTCCTGATTAGGGAAACAGGCGATGCTTTTTGGTAGACGCACACTGCGGTCATCCTGCCAGCTCAAGGGGAAATGTCTCTGCGTTCCCGCCAGTTGATCGCGCAGGCGTCGCTGGGTATTTACCCGCCGAGTGGGTGCGCCTTCAATTAATTTTCCGGCAGCGCCGCCCATTGCGCGATAGTAGGGCGCCAAACGGTGTGCTATCTCAGTTAATTTTACTTCGGCATTAGGGTGTTCGATTTGCGCATGGCGGGTTACCAAACGATGCCAAAGTTGCCCAACAAATTCTTCCATACCGTCTCTAATCCATCACTTTCTGAAGTTTGGAAGGGGCGGGAGAAAATTTCCGCCCCGAATACTCAAACTGCCGTTGGTTTTGCCAGTTGTGGTTGCTCAAGAGTCACGGCTTCTTTGCTGCCCACAAAGAAGCTGGACAAATAGGCTACTAGGCCAAGGAAGAAAATCAGTCCAAAGGCCTCGCGCAGCCAAAACATGGGCGCGATTTTGTCCTGTGTCGCCATAAAATTGAGCGCTTCGCCAGCTTCCGGTAGACGTTGTAAGGCTACCTGCCAGGCGCCAGCAACGGTCAGGGCTAACGTAATACCGATCATGCTGACGCACATCATCCAAAAGGCAAAGGACTCCAGGCGTTGAGCAGATAATGAGTTGCCATGAGGTCGGCCACGTAAAATTGGCATTGCATAGGATATGATAGTCAGCACAATCATCGCGTAGGCGCCAAAGAAGGCGAGGTGTCCATGTGCGGCGGTAATTTGCGAGCCATGTGTATAGTAGTTAACGGGTGCCAGGGTATGGATAAAGCCCCAGACCCCTGCGCCTAAAAAGGCCATGACTGAGGTACCTAATGCCCATTTGATGGCTACTTGGTTCTGATGTTCAAACCGGCGCTCCCCTACCATCTTGAAGGCAAACATCACCATCATGAAGAAAGGTACGGGCTCTAGTGCGGAGAAAATTGAGCCGAGCCATAGCCAATACTCGCCGGGGCCAATCCAGAAGTAGTGATGCCCCATCCCGATCAGCCCGGAAATCAACGCGAGCGCGATTATCACGTAGAGCCATTTCTCGACAACTTCACGGTCAACACCTGTTACCTTGATAAGAACAAACGCCAGGATTGCGCCAAGAATTAATTCCCATACGCCTTCAACCCATAGGTGTACAACCCACCACCAGAAATATTTGTCCAGGACTAGGTTTTCCGGGTTATAGAAGGAGAAAAGAAAAAATACAGCCAATCCAATTAAGCCGGTAATGAGAACCATGTTAATAACGGTTTTGCGACCCTTAAGGATGGTCATGCCGATATTGAAGACATAGGATAGGCATACCAACACAATCCCAATCTTGGTGATGGTTGGTTGTTCCAAAAACTCCCGGCCCATGGTGGGTAGTAGATGGTTATAGGTTAGTTCTGCGAGCTTGGCGTAAGGCACCAGCAGATAACCGAGTACGGTGGCAACGCCCGCCGCCGCGAAAACCCAGAATGTTACTCGTGCGAGCCAAGGGCTATAGAGCTCAGTATCGCTCTCTTCCGGAACTAAATAATACGAGGCCCCCATAAAGCCGAATAGCAGCCAAACCAGTAATAAATTGGTATGTACCATGCGTGCGACATTAAAGGGAATATAAGTGGTTAGAAAGTCGCCACTTACGTATTGTAAACCCAGAATCAGCCCGAACAGGATTTGCCCTGTGAAGAGCGTTAACGCAAAGATAAAATAAGGCTTCGCGACCATTTGTGATTCAAATTTCATTTTTGTATCTCTCTCATGTTGAAGACCTTCGCTTGGCTCGTGATAAGGCGCTAAGCAGACTTAGCCGACTAAAACACAGGGGTTTCTTGCAGCAGTCAACGAGCATTTTAAGTCAGCCTGTAACCTGTTCGGCACCTATTGGAGCCAAGCGAAGGTTTAAACCTCGAGCCGCTAACCTTCAATATTAGGCGGCCAATTATTGTCATCAATTCTGGATGTCCAGATTAAAAATTCAGACAGATCATTTACCTGCTCTGGGGATAAATGGAATTGTGGCATCTTACGCCGTCCTTCTATCTGTAAGGGTTGCGCCGCCATCCAGCTTTCCATAAAGCCTTTAAATGCTTGCTCGTTACCACCGCCGCGTCGATCAAATACATTGGCAAGCTCTGGAGCATAATAGGCTCCTTCACCCATGATACTGTGGCAGCCGATACAGTTATTGTGCTCCCACAGTGCCTTGCCGCGCGCGACAGCCTCTGTGATGTTCTCTCGGTGATCTCTTTTAGGTAATTTGAGCATTGTGTCAAAGGTTAAACCCAAGAGTAGGAGGAAAACGAAAACGCCACCTCCATAATAAATATTTCTTGCCATGCCTTTGGTAAAGCGTTCAGCCATGGAATTCTCCTTGCTTCAATAATCTATATTCTGTGACTGGGCGGCAAAAATGGTCGTTTTTGCAACACTTGTTCAATTGTTGGTGGTGATAAATAGGTAAGTTGCAGATTTTGTTTCGTCATACTATTATCCTCTAGGCTTTTAGCCCGAATTTAAAATTTAAATTAAAGTATTTATTTAATATACAAATATTATGCCAATGTTTATATGTTATTGAATAATAAGAATATAAAATATCATTGTGTCATTATGACATCTATCAGAGTGACGCTAAATGACAACATGAGTTATCTATATGACAACATATACGTTTTCACAAAACCTGATATCCATTGTTGCTGATCTATCCAGAGATATTCCCGATGGAATTCGCTATAAGCGCTTGCTCGATGCGATGCAGAGTATTTTCCCCTGTGATGCCGCGGCGCTATTAGAGCTTGATGGCAATACATTATTTCCATTAGCGATAGATGGCCTTGGCGATGACACCATGGGCCGACGTTTTGCCGTCGATGAGCATCCAAGATTAGCCCATCTCCTCCATTCACGAGAACCTGTGCGTTTTGCCGCCGATTCAAATTTACCCGATCCCTATGATGGTTTGGTCGAAACCGAAGATCACCTCTTACATGTTCATGATTGCATGGGCGTGTCTCTCTATATCGATGATGAGCCCTGGGGTATTTTGACGCTGGATGCGATGCAACCCGGTACCTTTGATGAAATTGATCCGATCGAGTTACGTACCTTTATCGGTCTCACCGAAGCGACCGTTAAGGCAGCGCAGCGTATCGGTGCTCTAGAGGCGAGAGTTATTCAGGAAAGGCAGCTGACAGTTGCCCTTATTGAGGGTGAAAGTCATGTCGAGATGATTGGCAATAGCGGTGCATTAACTCGCCTTAAGGATGAAATCTCGATAGTCTCTCAGTCCGATCTAACGGTACTCATTCAAGGAGAAACCGGCGTAGGGAAAGAGCTCGTGGCGCGACAGATACATTCTCTCTCGACGCGGGCGGATAAGCCGCTTATCTATGTCAATTGTGCCGCGCTTCCGGAAAGTATTGCTGAGAGTGAGTTGTTTGGCCACCTCAAAGGCTCTTTTACCGGGGCAACCTCTGATCGTCCTGGTAAATTTGAAGTTGCTAATGGTGGCACTCTTTTCTTGGATGAGATTGGTGAGCTGCCCTTAACCATCCAGGCAAAAATGCTACGTGCATTACAAAGCGGTGAAATTCAAAGGGTTGGCAGTGACCTACATACTAAAGTGGATGTACGTATTTTGGCGGCAACTAACCGTGACTTACAGCAAGAGGTTTCTAAAGGTCGTTTTCGGGCTGATCTTTATCATCGTCTTTCTGTCTATCCGGTCAAAGTGCCTAGACTCGAAGAACGCGACAATGACTCACTTTTATTAGCCGGTTATTTTCTGGAGAAAAATCAAAAACGTTTTGGAGTCCAGGGGTTAAGGTTATCGTTGGAGGCGAAGCAACTGATTAAAAAATATACCTGGCCGGGTAATGTACGTGAATTGGAGCATGTATTAAGTCGTGCGGCGTTAAAGGCAATTAATGAGCAGGGTCGTGACACGCGCTCGGTGCTGATCACGCAAAAGCACCTTGATCTTAGTGCTGATGAATCAATTGAAACTGGAACACCTGTGCAGGTTAAGACACCGGTTTATCAGGGAAAAATTTCTTTGAAGGACGCGACAGAGCGTTTTCAACGCGAGATAATCGTGGACAGATTAGAAAAGAATCATGGCAATATTGCGGCAGCCGCGAGAGAATTAGGAATAAACCGCAGTAATCTGTATCGGCTCTTGAAAAGGCTTGATCTATTGAAAATTACTGCCTCACACTAACCTTTTAGCCATCCCAAAAGGACTGTTATGAATACTTTAAGTGCACCAAAGCTTTTCGGAAAAAAATTTAGTGCGGGACTATTAATTTTAGCAACATTGATGGTGAGCGCCTGTGTGACTACGGGTAGTGGTAGTCCGGCCCAAAAACGCCAAGAGGTACTCAAAATGAAAGATGAAGTACTGACGGAACTTTTTGAACTCAAGCCCAGTGTGAAGGCGCAGATTGCCGCTGCTCCCGGCTATGCGGTATTCAGTAATGCCAATATTAATGTTCTTCTGGCCAGCTTTAGCGGGGGGTATGGCGTAGTAAAAAATAACAATACAGGAAAGCATACTTACATGAACATGGGAGAAGTGGGTGTAGGTCCTGGTATCGGAGTAAAAGACTTCCGTATTGTTTTTGTGTTCCACAAAGAAGACAGCATGCAGCGATTTATAGAACAAGGTTGGGTTTTCGGTGGCCAGGCGGATGCGGCTGCCAAAGCGGGTGAGAAAGGTGCGGCGGTTGGCGGTGAAGCCGTCTTTGATAATGTCACCGTCTATCAGCTTACTGAAAGTGGTTTGGCGTTACAGGCGACCCTGAAAGGCACGAAGTATTGGAAGGATTCTTCTTTGAATTAGCTTGTGCCCAAGCCTCTATATAAGCTGAGGACCATATGATGCTGCATATCGAAACCAAGTTAACTCGCGGCTATCAGGTGGCTCATCCGATTGCCCTGGCGCCTATGGCATTTGTCGGGTCTATACCCGACCTGGCAATAGCCGTTTGCAAGGCAGGAGGTATAGGGGCGCTGGCGGCGGGTATCCTCCCCCGGGATGTCCTGTTGAATGCGATTGAAGCCATCAAGGGTCAAACAGAGCAACCTTTTAATGTTAATTTTATCTCTGCCTTTATCCAGCCGGAACAAATAGAGGTTTGTATTGAGCATAAGGTTCCTATCGTATCTTTTCATTGGGGTGCACCAGAAACTGAACAGATTGCCCAGTTAAAGAAGGTGGGCACCAAAATATGGATGCAGGTCGGCTCAGTGGCGGCTGCCAAGGAAGCAGTGGAATTAGGTGCTGACGTTATTGTTGCACAGGGTAGCGAAGCGGGTGGACACAACGATGGTTCATTGCCATTGTTTGTCCTTTTGCCCGCCATAGTCGAAGCGGTAAGTCCGGTTCCCGTGTTGGCAGCGGGCGGTATTTCCAAAGGGTGCCAAATAGCAGCAGCGCTTGCGTTAGGTGCCGCAGGCGTTTCAATGGGTACGCGATTCATCGCTTCGCCGGAGGCAAACGCACACCCAGAGTATAAACGTCATTTACTTGAAGCCGATGGTTTGGATACCCGCCTAACATCTATTTATGGACCGGACATGCCCGACTTTAATCCAATGCGGGTATTGAATATTGGATTAGTAAAAGAGTATGAAGGCCGGGAAGATCAAGCCCCGCAGGACCTTGAATCGGAGCCGGTCATCGCTACCATGCAAACGCCCGTCGGTGAAATTTCACTACGCCGCTTTACCAGTTATCCGCCAACGCGGGATACACAAGGGGAAATTAGCAGCCTCCCTTTTCTGGCAGGTCAAGGAGTGGGTTTAGTAAAGGAAATTAAACCCGTGGCTGAGATAATGACCGAGCTAATGGAAGAGGCGGTTAATACTCTAACTGCGCTCAAGTGTTCATAGAATGAGTACCCTAAATCAGCAGAACTTTCTTCGAAAAGAAATGCTTTATGTCCTAGAGGGATAGGCACTAGTGCTTGCAAGCAGGTTTAGTAGTTTTTGATTGCGAAAGTTTTAAGGTATTCCTGTCGAAGGGAGTAGAAAATAGGGGCGTACCGGAAAGAAATTTACCCGGTACGCCCTGATAGACTACGCCGCTTCAGCGGTTGCCGGGTCGTCACGAATAATGACTGTTTTGGCAACAGGTGTAATTTCATTGGCAGGCATGCCGACACGCTTTGCGTGTTCAATAATGGCTTCTTTGCTGACCGCCGCATAGATACAAAGAGTACCAAGCGTTCCATCGTCCTCTGTTACTACGTAAGAACGAATCCAGCGGATTTGGTCTGCCATCTCATCATTTCCAATGCGTAAAGATACCCCTGCGGTAGCTTCAAGCTCCTGAGCATTTTTCCAGGCATTGCGACGGCGAATGACATAAGTATTCATGATGTATCTCCGGTAGTATTTGAGCGGGAGGGTTTCGTTTCTAGCCTTGGTAATACTCCCCTAAAATGTATTTGCTATCGAGTGGCTAATATGACTATTATAGGTGGTATTTCAGACGCAGCGCAGTAAACCTTTGGCCATGCATATAACCATTCTTATTCCAGGCTTTGGCCTCTCTTCAGCCATAATTGGCCCCTATGAAGTTTTTAGTAGTGCAGGCGTGCTATGGAATACCTTGTGCGGCGAAGATATTGATGCATCGTTTGAGGTCATCTTAGCTTCTGAAGATGGCAAACCGGTTTCTTTTGAGGGTGGCGTTACCATCAGTCCAGACAGGGCTGTTTCACAGATTAAGAAAACGGATTTAATTTTTATTCCTACCATTGGCCTTGATCTGGAAATGGTATTTTCCAAGAATAAAAAAATGCTTAACTTCTTAAAACATCAAGCAAATAAAGGCGTAAGAATTGCGGCAGTGTGTACTGGCGTTTCTATGCTGGCTGAAGCTGGCTTGTTAAATGACCGGCCAGCAACAACGCACTGGGCGCTTGCCGATCAGTACCACAAGCGATACCCATTGGTACATTGGAAGTCTGAGCTTTTTATCACTGAGTCTGACAACATTTTTTGTGGCGGCGGGGTTTATGCATCATTGGATCTTTGCTTGTTTCTAGTTGAGCGTTTGGCTGGATATGATATTGCAAAGCAAGCTGGGCAGGCCTTGCTGATCGATCCCCCCCGAACCTGGCAAGCCAGTTTTAGTGCTCCGTTAGTTCATCGGCAGCACCATGATGAGGTTGTCAGCAGAGCGCAAGAATATATGCATGAATACTTTAATGCTCAATTTACGATGGATGACCTTGCCCATCAAATGGGAATGAGTACTCGTAATTTTAATCGTCGTTTCAAAAACGCAACCGGTGAGACACCATTGGCGTATTTGCATAAATTACGCATCAATTACGCAAAAACATTATTAGAAACCAATTTCAAATCCATACAAGAAGTTTGCTATAACGTTGGATATGAAGATATCCCCTTTTTTCGGAGCATCTTTAAACGTTACACAGGTTTGACTCCGAAACAATATAAACAGCGGTTTTCAGGCCGACGTGCATGAGGAATGATGACCGTACGTGGGTTGCCTCAATTATGTCCTGAATGCAGGGAGCCCGGATTAGATTTAAAAGCGGGATTAAAACAGGACGGGAAATTATCTTTAATAAGAGGTCATAGTGGGTGTCATGTTTCAGAAGAGCGCTTAACCATAGCCCGACAAATTATTTTTACTTAGCCGCGAGCTTCCTTTATTACTTCATAGGCGGCTGAAATTTCTTGAGTTTTCTCTTTGGCGAGCCGCATCATTTCCTCCGGTAAGCCTTTGGCGACGAGCTTATCCGGATGATGTTGACTCATTAATCGTCGATAGGCTTTTTTGACGTCGGCGTTACTACTACCAGGTTCTACTCCTAGCACACGATAAGCTTCCACTAGCTTGTCCTGCGCTGAGTATTGGCGCTGTGCTCCGCCATACTGTTGATAGTCGCCACTGGCAAATGCTCTTTCTGCACGAATGCGTTGGTGAATGGCTTCGAAGCGAAATAGGGAAATACCAAGGATATTGCGTGCCAGTTGTAGCAGCTCAAGCTCCTGTTGGTTGAGTTCGCCGTCGGCATAACCGGCCTGGATTTGAATTTCTAAAAACATTTGTATGAGAGTGGCGTGACGGCCCACAGTACGGCGAAAAGTCTTCAGTTCATCGGCAATATTGATATTGTCGTCTTTACCCAAGTTGAACAGCTCAATGGCTTGACGCCTCATCTCAGAGGAAAGGTTCATGCGCCCCATGACATATTCAGCCCATTTGATTTCTGTTTGGGATACACGTCCATCAGCTTTTGCCATGCGGCCCATCATCAGAAATGTCATACGGAAAAAGGCTTTTTGAATTTCTGCTTGTGAAGAAAACCCTGCTCCGGAAAAGTTTTGCGCTAAACCTTTATCGAATAAATGCCCAACATACAGCCCAATTAATGCCCCCAGAAAACCAAACCAGGAAAACCCAAATAATGTGCCAAGTATCTTTCCAAATATCATTAAGCTTTGCCTCCCGCAAACGGGCTTTTTGAGATATTCATTTTTGCTCCAAATAGTGCGTTAACGCCTTAAGGCGTTCGGGGGTGCCGATATCGAACCAGGCACCGTGGTAATGCTCAGCGGTGACTTTACCTTTTGCAATGGCCTGCTTAAGTAGTGG
>JAIPFG010000020.1 GCA_021736745.1 Pseudomonadales bacterium | reverse complement strand
AGGCTTTGTCTTTTTGGTCTACCGAGCCACGTAGATATAGCGCATCGTAAAGGCCCGTATATTTCTGATAGGCTCTGGCACAAAACACCAGTTTATCTTTACTGCCATTTTTAGCTTTGACGAAGCGTTCATCACAGACATAATTACCGACATCATCTTCGTTAGCATGATTATCCGGTTCAAAACGTCGAAACAATGTTTGGTAGTAACTTTGGAAGCGTGAACTATTCAGCTCTCCGGCCTCCAACCAGAAAAACTGGTAACTGATGACGCCGGAGTTAAATCGGTCATTCAAATAAATCGACTCATTACTACGGCAGGCAGTGGAGACACTTTTATATAACTCTTTATCACTGCTAGATCCCCCCCAACATTTAACAAAGGGTTTCATCTCTCCCAACACCTTCGCCTCCCCCAGAGTTTGGATTGACCACTCCTCACTCAGGAATTCACGAATCATTGTATTCTGGTTATCAATCAATTGCTGTCGAATACGTTGGTCGAAGCCAACTAGTGAAGTACCTCTTTTTTGAACATGTTCCAGCAAGGATTGCAGCGCCGAACCAGGTACTAAAAAACTCACCTGATCTCCAGCGGATGAAACATTAACCCCCACTACCCGCCCTTCGCGATCTAAAACAGGACCGCCGCTCATACCGGGATTAACGGAACCCGAAAAATGAATTCGCTGATAATAGGTTTTCTCGTCGATACCATTATACGTCCCCGGCACCACAGTAAAACCAATATCAAAAGGGTTTCCAATGGAATAGATCGTATCGCCCTGCGCAGGGTGGTTCTCTGGAAAATGCAGTGGCTCCTTTGCAAGCATTTCTGCCTTTACCAATGCAAGGTCGTTGATAACATCAATATCAACGAGCGTGAGATTTTGTGTATTCCCTGCAACATCCTGATATTCCAGCCGATACTTATCAGGTTTATCCACCAGTTTGGAAACCACGTGGTAGTTGGTGGCAATGAGTCCATCGGCAGACACTAGGAAACCACTTCCTAAGCCGGATTTCTTTTCGGCCACAGTATCCATGATACGAATCTGGAAAATACGATCCTGGTATTGCTTAAACAGGCTCGCGGCGCCTTTCTCTTGAGCCTGACTGATAGAAAATATTGCCATGAGTAAACAGACGGTGAATAAATGACGGCGCAGTTGCAAGAATCTGTCCTTAAATTGAACGAAACACTGAATGAAACGAGGCAAGTCTATCTCCCTTTAACCAACATCCTAGCGGAGATTATACGGCCTTTAGGAAAGGCCTGTTAACACTATTTAAGCTTGTCTTTGTCGCCGGAAAACAACAGGATCAGGCGAACCGCTGCGGTGATTCACTGTATTCCTGAAAACTTTCTCGACCTAATGGCAGCATCAACAAAGGGTGAAAACCCCTTCATCCGAAAGCACAGTTCAAAAATGAGCTTCAACGGTAACCACCTGAAAAAAAGATTTTGCTTCAGCAGAGATCTCTCAGTGGCTAGTACCTTCCTCATAATGGGTTTTATTGTAAACGTTGTATTTACCCGAAGGTTTACTCATCGGCAAACGCTTTATTTCTTCAAGGGTATTGGCATCATAAACCACAACAGCGCCTTCATTCTCCCAGATGCTTACCAATGCAAAACGGCCGTCCTTGGTAAACTCCACATGGCCGGAGGTCTTACCTGGCGCAGGCTGCAGAGTCTTTACAATTTCCAGAGACGTCTTGTCGATGACATGGATTTTATCTTTGTTAGGACCAAAGAAGACATCAACCCAAGCATAAGGACTCAGCTCGTGGCTGCGCATAAAAAAACCAGGCCCTTCGGTTTTAATGGTCTTGATGGTTTCCCAGGTTTGCATATCAATAACACTGACTTCACCACTGCTTAAGTTGGGGGAAGCCAGGACGGTTTTACCCTGGTAATCCCAGGTAATACCGGATCCCAGGTGCGGCATACCGGGCAAAGTCAACTCCGCCACTCTTTTACCTGTATCCATATCAATGACGAGTCCACCTTTGACTTTTGCTCCCCCGCTGCCACTATCAAGAGGTCGAGCCGTCCCCATTACCTGCGAATAGGATTGATTAAAGAAAAAATCATCGAGGTAGTCATCCAGTTTTATCCGGCGTGGCTCAAAATCCGGTATGCCCTTGACCGCTTGATAGGGAATCTCCCAAACTTCGGGAATATCTTTGAGTGCGGCAACAAAGCTGTTGCGCGTTGGTGCCGTATAAACCGCACTGACCCTAGAGGTTTTGTCGCCATCTCCCCGTGTTGGTATCACCTTTACCGGCGTGAGATCGTGGGCATTCAAAACGACCAGATTATGAGGCAGGTAATTGCCAACCATAACCCAATTACCATCATAGGAAACGGCAAGATTACGGGTGTTAATACCGGCGCGAATTTCGGACACCGTTTTCAGGTTATAGAGATCAAACTTGGATATCCAGCCATCACGTGAGGCGAAATAAACATAGCGGCCATCACGGGTGTACTTAGGCCCTCCATGCACCGCAAAACGAGTTTTAAAGCGATGAATGGGCTCAAAGGTATCCCCGTTTAAAACGGTGGCATGATGATCACCCAGTTCCACCACGATAAAAAGGTTTTGCAGGTCTGCTTCGAAAATCGGTTGGTCACTCAATTCGCTCGCCTTAAAGTGAGTCACCTGTGACGCCCGCATATCCCTCACACCCCAGCTAGGTGTTTTCTTCGGCTCGGAATAAATAAGCTTAGCTAAACTTTCAATCTGTGCTTCCGTTAATTTTTCGGAAAAAGCGGGCATTTGTGTTGCCACGCGACCATTCGCTATGACATCAATGGCAAACTTCTGCTTTAAGCGGCTCAAGTTCTGGGGTAACAAGGCTGGACCCATTGCGCCTAAGCGCTCTTTGCCATGACACTCTGCACAGTGTTCTCGGTATATTGCTTGAGTATCGGCAGAGGCCACCACATGATGTCCACCCAGAAAAGCCGCCAGCGAAATAAAAAATAACCTAACCCGCATAACTCATAATTCCCATGATCTGTAAAACTTCAGTGTGAAGAGATATTCTTTAGTGGCACTGTTTTCTTGCTGTAGGGGGTCACCTGCAGTCGTTCACGCCCCTCGGCAATTCCGATCTCCTGGTCTGTAAGATAGCAAGCGGGATCCTCTTGCCAAGGGTCTCCGGTGAGCTGATAGGCGCGGACGCGTGTGTTTCCGCCACAAATTCGTTGGTAATCACAAATTCCACAACGGCCTTTCAAGTGGCGTGGCTGTTGTTTCAGACCCGCCATCAAGGGGTCGGACCGGTCTTCCCAAATTTCCGAAAAGGGTCGTTCCTTCACATTCCCCAAGTGGTAATCCCACCAGAAGGTGTCCGGATGCACGTTACCCATGTTGTCTATGTTCGCCACATAGAGACCGGAAGCATTACCGCCCCAACTTTCCAGTCTTTGCCGGACAAAGCCTTCCAACTCAGGGTGATTTTTACGCACCCAATAAAGCAGATAAACACCATCGGCATCATTATTTCCTGTGACATACTCCCGAATTTTGCCCTGTTGAATTTCATTCCAGCAGCGTTCGAAAAGCAAATCCATCGCCCAACGGGTTAGCTGATGCACCACATCATCTTTGCGGTTACGATTACCGCGGCCAGCGTAATTGAGGTGCGACAAATAGAACTTATCGATATCTTCGTCATCCACTATTTTCAGCAACTCAGGTAACTCTTCGGCATTATCTTGCGTAAGGGTAAAACGCAAGCCCACCTTGATACCATTTTCCTGACACAAACGCACCGCACGCATCGAAGCATCAAAGGCACCATCCAATTGCCGAAATTTATCGTGGGTCTCACCAATACCATCAATACTAATACCGACGTAGTCGAAACCCGTTTCCAGCAATGGCCCAATATGACTCTCATCGATTAAGGTACCATTAGTAGAAAGGCCCACGTAAAACCCTTTTTCTTTCGCGTATTTACCCACTTCATAAATATCGGGCCTTAATAATGGCTCACCACCGGACAAAATCAGGGCTGGCACTCGAAACTGTTTGAGATCATCCATCACCGTTTTGACTTGGTCGGTGGATAGTTCGCCGGGGAAATCCTTATCAGCGCTGATTGAGTAGCAGTGTTTACAACACAGATTACAACGCCGAATCAAATTCCAGATCACCACCGGCCCTGGCGGTTTACGCAACAAGGCGGCTTGTTCAGGGTTTGCCAGCGCCTGCATAAATTGCGTTATTCGAAACATATTACTGCCCTCATGAACGGATTCGCAAACCCGTTTTCTTTAATATTTTTAAACTATTCAGCTGTGTCATCGCGCGGCAGGCATCACCCAGCAATTGTTTAATTTGTGCTACCTGCTGTTCAACCTCCTGCTCATCGCGCCCATGCACCATGGCAAAAAGATTGTAATGCCAATCAGGCTCCTGACGTGGTCGTTGGTAGCAATGACTGACAAAATCCAACTGCCCCACTTTTTCACCCAGTGCCAGAATAGATTGGTCAGCTACATCCCAAACCGTCATCAGGTTAAACCGGTATCCCAGAGCATAATGGTTTGGCACGAGCCCGACCCGTCTAATTAAACCAGCTGAGAGCATTTTTTGCATTAACTCGATCAGCTCATCCTCACCAATTCCCAGCTGTTCTGCAATTCGTTGATAGGGTCTTTCGCAGATCGGTAAGCCATTTTGGGTGGCACTGATAACTTTTTTTATCAGTGCCTGGTCTAACTTCAACTCAGTCACATCAGGCCTCAAGTCTCAACCCCACAAAAAATTCTGTCTGTTTGGGTAAATTTAAACCAGGGCAATCGGTGACTTCCATGATTTCTTCAAATACACGCAAAAGCTTTTGTTGATCTTCGGTGGCAAGGACAAACCACATATTCCACTCATGATCACGCTGATAATTATGCGCCACCTCGGAGTAGTTGTTGACCTGCTCCGCGACTTCATCATAACGGGCTTCCGGCACTTTTAGTGCACAGAGAGAAAATGCCCCATCCGCTTTCTCAATATTGTAGAGTGGCCCGAAACGCGTCAGCACCCCCTTTTCCAGAAGGGCTGTCAACGTTTGCTGTACCCGCTCACTCGTCACCCCCAATTCTTGCGCAACCAAACTGAATGGTTCCGGCACGAGTGGAAAACCGCCCTGATAGGCATTAATCAGTTGCTTCTCGAATGCAGTTAACGTGATTTTCTGTTGCTGTAATCTCGCGGGTTTAGACATAGCGCGCACCACGCTGCTTAAAGCGACGGCTACTGAATAAAAGTTGATGCGGGTAATCGAGTTGGTGCGCCTCAATCATTTCCTGAAGCTGGCGTTCCACCTGCGCCCGCTCTTTGCCGTGAATCATGCAAAACAGGTTGTAAGACCATTTATCGCGGCGCGGTCTTTGATAGCACAGGGTGACACAGGCGCTATTTGCCAATCGTTCGGCAACCTGATCGACACGGTCATCAGGGATATCCCAAACCACCATACAGTTGGCAGCATATCCCAGCTCATGATGACGTAGCACCATACCAAATCGTTTAATAAGCCCCTGTCGCTTTAACTCTGCGATCTTTTCGATCACCACCTGCTCACTTACCGCAAGCTGGCGGGCAATCTCCTGATACGGCTTTTCCACTAAGGGCAAACCTTCCTGCAATATCTTCCGCAGTTCATACTCCAACACACCGGCTACCATAGCGGAAAGCCTAGATCAATGTGGTAGCCCTTAACCATCGGCAGATCCAGCAATGGGTATTCGTAGGTTGCCGATATTTGATTTAATACCTTTTCAACCCCCTTTTGATCCGTCGCATTCACGACAAACCAGAGATTAAACTCATGTTCACGCTGATAATTATGATTAACTTCTGCAAAGCTGCTCACAAATGCAGCGACCTCTTCAATCTCATGTTCTGGAATGGCCAGAGCGGCCAATGTGCTTGCCCCGGCACGGTGATGGTTGAAGACGGCGCCAAAACGCGAAATCGCATTTTGCTGCTCTAATGACCGCAAGCGATCCAGTATTTCCTGCTCCGGCACCCCCAGTTGGTCGGACAAGACTTTGAACGGTTCCGGATGTAGCGGAAAATCCTGCTGTACCCGGTTCAGCAACTGGCGGTCCTGCTCAGAGAGTTTCATTACAGACCTATCTTTCCCGAACGGTTGGTAAAGAATATACCGCTCGGCCTTTGTGCCGGTAATGTTTTTATCAATTCGAGACTCTGGGTATCAAATATTTTAATTTGATTTTTATCACGTATTGAAATCCATACCTTTTCACCGCGAGGCGTAAACTCCATGTGTAACGCGCCCTTGCCCACATCCATCGTTTTAATGACCTGTAAGCTGGGAACATCGATTACCTGTATCCAGTTATTGTCCGGAAAGGCAAAATTCACCCACACTTGGCGGCCATCGGGACGCGCCATCGCAAATACCGGCTGACCTTTTAATTCAAGACGCGCGACTTGCTCCCAGCTCTCTTTATTTGCCACCAATACTTGGTGTAACCCAATAGCAGGGAAAAAAATGAGGTCACCGGCGACAGCCCAACCTTCCAAGTGAGGCATTTTATAAACCGGCAACTTTTCCTGCCCTTTGCCATAATGTGGCAAAATCCTCCGAACTCCCTTATCCGGATGCCAAAGGTCTAATAAGGCCAAGCCATCTTCACCAAATAACCCAGCAATATAATAACGTCCGTCACCTGAAATCAGTGCGTCATAAGGCTCCTTCCCTACCCCTGTAAATTTAGTAATCTGGGGTTTTTGCGGTTTAGACAGGTCTGCAATCCAGGTTGAGGCTCCTTCAAATAATGAAAACACAAATCGGTTACCTGGTGCGTCCACCAGACCGACTGTTTTCGAACCCTTCTCTGAGCCCTCAAAAGCCGCAGGAATATCGGCCACTAATGACAAGTCAGTGCTACTAAAAACCTTAACGCCACCCGGTTCATAATTGGAAACGGCTATCAGCGACCCGTCCTGGGAGATGGCGCCACCAATCGAGTTACCCCCTTGAATCACTCGGTGCGTCACTTTCCCGGTGAGAATATCCACTTTGGTCAAGCCACCATCACGCCCGAACACATAGGCATATCTCGCATCGCGGGAAAAGACAGCTGACGCATGTGACAAATCGCCCAGCCCTTCCACACGACAGAGCACTTGGTCTGTCGAATGCTCAACAATCAGCAAGGTGCCCCGCTCACGCTCAACCACCACACCCAAATCGCCGGTACCTCGCAACTCAGCATCACAGGCTTTCGCCCAGGAGGCAAGGCAAACAAGGATTAACGCCAGTAAAACGGCGGATACATTTTTCTTCATTGATTAACCTCTGATGTCGCTTCAGTCGGATGGGTTGGCTGTTGGGCTAGTAGCAGCACCAAATAATCAATATCCTGCTCCGACAAAAATTTTTCCCAGGGCGGCATTGCCGTTCCCGGAATACCCTTACGGATCACCTGTTTTAAATAAATCTCGGATTTTCCAGCCAGGGCCTCCGGCAGCAACGATGGTCCCAAACCACCTTTTAAGCGCATTCCATGACAAGAGCCGCAATCTTGTTTGAGCAAATATTCAAGCTCCTGATGGCGATCTATGCTGGGTAAAGTGTCTGCGCCGGCAATTTCAAGCCTTAGTGCAAGACACAAAAAAACAAACAGAGTAAAGGGCGGCCAATGGGTAGCATTTTTTTTCATGCGCTCATCATCAAGCTTTTACAGAATGGCTTCCTTGATGTGAATCAAGTCATACCAATTTTCGTTATTGGCCTAGCGGAATTGAAGTTAGCAACGCGTAAAAACAGGAATGAAAATACACCTGAAAACTCGAGCCGTTGCCTATCTTCCGCAAACCGCCGCCATCCGTGCACTACCATCACAAAATACAAATTTAGCATTCTGCTTACTCGAAACTTCATCCTCATCGGCACCGCAGACATCCACCATATCGGGTTGGCCGTTGCAAAATACCAGGACATGGTTAACGCTTTGTTCGCTCGAGTCATTTCCCTCTTCCGCGCCGCAGACTTCCTGCATATCAGCTTGGCCGTTACAAAAAACCAGGCTATTTTTCTGGATCTGCCTGACATCCCGGGTTAATCGATGGCAAACCTCAAGCAACGAATCTTCGCTCTCACAGGTTGCCTTTCCTTCCAGGGTTGATTTTCCCAGGGAGTCAGTTCTCTGCGGACAGGTTATTTCAAAGGACAGCAGATCTTCACAGCGCAAAAATTCTTGCGGTCGCTTTTCCCCACGGTTTTTAGCGTACCAACTTGACCCCAAGGCTTGTGGCTCTCCACGGTGGTAGCGCACCACATATTTAAGCTGGCCATCCTGGTACCAGGCAATTTCTTTACCCTGCTTTATCCCATGGCGATAATCGACCTGTAGCCTCTTTTGGCCATTGCTGTAGTAATCGACAGCCACACCGGTAAATGGCTCTTTCACATCCTTCAAATAACGCACCCCATCAACCAGTGTCAGCTGAGCAACGTTCACTTCAACCTCAGCAAGAGCCGTCTGAGAAGTGAGTAAGAGGATGAACATAATAAAGATGGATTTCATAAGGCTAATTTGATGTGGCTAAGACTGAAGTATAGTTCAGTTGTTATGCGGCGGGTAACACCTTGGTAAGCCAAGCCGAGATATCCTCGATTTCCTCCAGGCAAACCGCGTGCGGCATCGCATATTCATGCCATTCCACCGGGTATCCCCAGCCCTTCAATTGTTCATGTGTGGATTCGCCTAACGCATGGGCAACAACAGGGTCCTGTGTCCCATGTCCCATAAAAACCGGAATTTTCGTATTTGCCGACGATTTATCCTGAGCAACTTTATCCGCCAGTGGCAGGTAAGTGGAAAGTGCCATAATACCGGCAAGCGGCTTTTCGTAAGAGAGAACGGTAGTCAACGCTACGGCACCACCCTGAGAAAACCCCGCAACGATTATTCGCTCGGAAGGAATACCACGACTCATTTCTTGTTCGATTAACACCTCAAGCTGATCACAGGATTCCTGTAATTGTTGTGAATTAATTTTCCGCACTTCGGCCATCGAAAGAATGTCATACCAGGAGCGCATTTCATAACCCATATTAATCGTCACAGGTCGAATCGGCGCATGCGGAAAGATGAAACGTACCGCCAAAGACGGTGGCAAGCGCAGTTGTGGTACTATGCTTTCAAAATCATGCCCATCAGCACCCAAGCCATGCAACCAGATTATCGCTGCGTCAGGCTTTTTTGCTAAAGGGTTATGTTCAACTTCGATGGTTTCAAGTGGTAATGGCAATCTATTTCCCCTAATGAATCGTCTCATCGAATTCTGCCAGCAATCACCCGAACTCAGCAAGCTTTGTCTCTATGAAAACAATGATTGAGCAAACGTAAGGCAAAAAAAAGCCCGGGGGTTTAATCCTGGGCTTAAGGTTTCACAAGGGAGGGTAAACTGGGTACTACATAATTCGTAAACAGTAGACCGACCCAAAATTACATAGTTCCAAGAAAATTTAAAAAAAACATAAAAATTTTAATTTATTTTAACTCGTTCCAATTATAGAGAATAAACCCGGTACGCACCTCCGATCTCATTACCTCTTTTAAGGTGAATTTCCCGGCGCTTCAGATCCATAATAATACTGCATACGGTACCACAATTTCCAAGCACCTCATGGCGGTGGTATGAAGAACAAATCGACAACGCACCATCCGCCTGATCCAACAGCAGCCCTTTCATCTCAGTCAGGTTATATTCACTCATCCCCGCCAGCAGGCTTTCAGCGCGCTGATACCGGCAGAGTGAACTTTCCATGTGCAAACCACCGGCGCTCACCTGACCACCCAGATAGTGATTGGTATGCAACTGAACCTGTTTCTGCTTGAGCTCAAACTGCTCGTCACCCGCAAACTCAATATCGACGGATTCACCATTATCAAAGCCCAGCAAAATATTACTGGCACGGCCCTGACCGGCCTGTTGAATCCAGCGACAGGCTTCTGCCTGACTCGAACTATCTAAAATTGCTCGCAGCAGGATATGTATTGGCACGCCTCGGGTTGGCTTTGCACAAGACAAAATATTTAAACAAACACCCAACCCCTCAGAGTTCATACCAATCTTACCAATGATCCCTGGTTCCGTGAGCATTTTAATGACGGGGCCGGACTTGGGTTTCAGTGTCACCAATCTAACCAGGCTCTCCATTTCCCGGGACCAGTCCCAGTTTTGCCCGAGCAGACTCGTGCGCCGAAAGAACAGCGTCGTACACTCCAGCGCCAATGAATTGAGAATTTCACTGCGCGCATTGAGCGCATAAATCCAACAGGAATTCACCCTGGCAGCAGAAGCCAGCGCTTCGATTTCATCGACGTATTCCTGATTAAAACGGCTAATCACCGCTTTAAAATGTTGGGCCATCGTAAAAATCTCCTGCTGTTTGCGACCAAACAGCCGGGCATAAAATTCAATCGTATTTTCCACTTCATGGGCTAATTCATGCCCATGCTGGTAACCCCGATCATCTGCACTGCCCGCAATCCATAATTCAGGAAAGGTTTTCGGAGGAGAATCTTTTACCGTCATCATCACCAAACCGGTAGCGGCGTCTTTGTTAAAGCCACCATCACAATATAGCTAAAGGCCAGCAGCGATGCGCAAAATGCAGCCACTCTTATCGATTTGGTTTTACCATAACTAAGGGCCACCATCCCGAACAGGATATAGAGCAACAGCGCAATAAATTTTGCCGTCAGCCAGGAATGGACAAAGGGATACTGGTGTATTTTTATCGCCAAGGCTACGGCGCTGCTCAATAACACTGTATCAATAATATGGGGAAGTACCTTAACCCATCGCTGATTGATCAACCTTGACCCCAACATCATCCAAGTGCCACGTAGTACAAAACCACAGATTGAAAGGCTAATCGCCATCAGGTGTATATTTTTAATTAATTGATAGGACATAGTTTGCTCGTAAAAAATTAACGGGCTAATACTAACGTAAAAATCGCTCAGGTAAATAGCGCGGCAAAAGAGAGAGTAGCTAAAATCGGTTTTCCAAATTAAGATACTCTCCTGTCACACCCAAACTTTCCGGAAGAACTATCCAGCAAAACCAGGCCGATGAAACAACCTCACTCCAGATTAGTCTATAGCACCGACCAAGGGCGTCTCTGCCCCGAGTGCGGCGCCCCCAAGCACGATGGCAAATGTAAAGATCGAGCAACACCCAGTGCTGACGGAAAAATTCGCATCCAACGACAAACCAAAGGGCGCAAAGGTAAAGGCGTAACCTGTATCTCCGGGTTACCCCTAAACGATGAACAACTTAAAGAACTGGCAAAGCAGTTAAAAAAGAAATGTGGCAGCGGTGGCACGGTGAAAGATCAGGTCATCGAAATTCAAGGCGATTATAAAGTGCGTTTGCTGGAGGAGTTAACCAAGCTTGGCTATAAAGCGGTTATCGCTGGCGGTTAATCCTATATGACGTTTTTAATACCAGCGCTCCTTCTTTCCTCTTTTTCCGAACGTTCTTTGCCCCTTACAAAAATGACTCAACCCCCCAGACACAGGGCTGATTCAAGCCCTTAGCTTTATTTAAAAACGTCAACTATTTATACAATCACCTTCCCAAATAAAAAAATATTCCTTAAAATTCAAATAGATAAAAAATGGCGCAAAATTTGCAGCATTATTTATGCCTCAATTTCTAAGGGATTAAGATCAGGCCAGAAAAGGGTTTATCCATTTGATAAAACCCATACAACAATAAAAACAGGTACCTAACTATGGTAGCAAACTTGGCGCAAGCATCTAATCCCAGTTTAAGCTCTCTCGCTGTGGCTAGAGTAATCTCAGGACAAGCCAGAGCGGGGGACCAAGCACCCGCCCCACCACGTTCCAGAAGAACTTTCCATTCCAACAATTACTGGTACTTTGAAACCCGTGAAGGCAGCTGTGTCGGCCCCTACCACAGCCAACAAGCGGCTGACCTGGCCGCCAATGAATATGTGACTTTTGCAAAAACCGCCAGCGAGAAAATGCTGAAAAAACTTTTGCAATATATTGCTAACAACTAAGACATCTCTCCCAGACACCGCCCTGGCTGAAAGCCGCCAGGGCTTCGACATTTATGCTTTTTTAATTAACAGCCCTCACTAAAAGCAACCCTCAAAATAAGAAAAATACAAGTCTTTTACTACGGCTAATTTTTTTCCATAATGCCCTCCCCTAATCCTCATAAACAATGTCACTCAATGAAAACGATCAACCAGCGTATTGCCGACGAACTCCAGGTTAAAGAACAACAAGTCAAAGCCGCCATTTCTCTGTTGGATGAAGGCTCTACCGTTCCCTTTATCTCCCGCTACCGAAAAGAAGCCACCGGCGGTCTGGATGATAGTCAGTTGCGAACGCTGGAAGAACGTCTGGGGTATTTGCGTGAGCTTGAGGATCGCCGAAACACTATCCTGAAAAGTATCGATGAGCAGGGCAAACTTACGCCTGAGCTCAGTAAGGCCATTACCGAAGCGGATACCAAAACCCGCCTGGAAGATCTGTATCTGCCCTTCAAACCTAAACGACGCACCAAAGGCCAGATTGCGATTGAAGCGGGAATTGAGCCGCTGGCGGACGCGCTCTTTAACAACCCGGATCTCAACCCGAAAACCGAAGCACTGGCTTACATCAATACCGATGAAGCCTTCAAAGATTCCTTCAAAGATGAGAAGGGCGTACTCGACGGTGCCAAATATATTCTGATGGAACGATTTGTGGAACAAGCGGATTTACTCCAGGCCATCCGCCAACGACTCACCGATGAAGGCCATCTATATGCCAAAGTCTTTGAGGGAAAAGAAACCGAAGGCGCTAAATTTCGGGACTACTTCGACCATAATAGCCCGATTCGTGATATTCCTTCGCACCGCGCTTTGGCCTTATTTCGCGGCGCCAAGGAAGGGATATTACAGCTCAAACTGGATCTGCCACACGATGAAACACTTCTCCATCCCTGTGAGGTATTGATCGCTGAATACAGCGGCATTGAGAACAAAAATCGCGCGGCCGACCCCTGGCTGGCAGAGGTTGTCCGCTGGACCTGGCGTATTAAATTGCAACTCTCGATGGAAAACGACTTATTTTCCGAAGTCCGAAGCCGTGCGGAAGAGGCGGCCATTGAAGTTTTCGCTAAAAACCTCAAAGACCTTTTACTGGCAGCGCCCGCCGGCCAGAAAACCACTATTGGCCTCGATCCAGGTATTCGTACCGGCGTCAAAGTAGCGGTCATCGACAGTACAGGCATGTACCTCGACTCCACTGCCATTTATCCCCATGCGCCAAAAAACCAATGGGATCAATCGATTGCCGTTCTCGCTGCGCTGGCCAAAAAACACGAAGCCGAGCTCATTGCCATCGGCAATGGCACCGCATCGCGCGAGACTGACAAACTTTGCCAGGATTTAATAAAAAGACATCCCGAACTGAGTCTCCAAAAAGTGATGGTGAACGAAGCTGGCGCTTCGGTGTACTCCGCCTCGGAAACCGCTGCCAAAGAATTTCCCGATCTCGATGTCACCATACGCGGCGCAATCTCTATTGCTCGACGCTTACAGGACCCACTGGCAGAACTAGTCAAAATCGAACCCAAATCCATCGGCGTCGGCCAATACCAGCACGATGTCAGCCAATACCAACTCGCCAGAAACCTGGATACTGTCATTGAAGATTGCGTTAACCACGTCGGGGTTGAGGTCAACACCGCTTCCGCCGCATTACTCCGACGTGTGGCGGGCCTCAGCCAGTCGCTGGCTGACAACCTGGTTGAATTCCGCAACAACAACGGCGTATTTAAAAACCGTGAGTCTCTGAAAAAGGTACCCCGTCTCGGCGAAAAAGCCTATGAACAGGCGGCAGGATTTTTGCGTATCCGTAATGGCGACAACCCACTCGATGCATCAGCGGTTCACCCCGAATCCTATATCGTCGTCAATAAAATGGCCGACCGCTCAAAGCAGGAAATCGCCAAGCTCATTGGCAACAGCGAAACATTGAAACAACTACAACCAAACGACTTTACCGATGAACGTTTTGGTCTGCCCACCGTCATCGACATTATCAAAGAACTCGACAAACCGGGCCGCGACCCACGGCCGGACTTCAAAACCGCCAACCTTAAAGAAGGTGTAGAAGTAATTTCCGATCTAAAACCAGAAATGATTTTGGAAGGCACCGTCACTAACGTGACGAATTTTGGCGCTTTTATTGATATCGGAGTGCATCAGGACGGGCTCGTGCATATTTCCGCGCTGGCCAATCGCTTTGTCAAAGATCCGAGAGAAATCGTTAAAGCCGGTGATATTGTTAAAGTCAAAGTACTGGAAGTCGATCAGGCGCGTAAACGCATTGCCTTAACAATGCGTCTTGAAGACACTCCCGAAGCCAAACCGGCAGCAGCGCCCGGCAAGAAGAAATCAGCTCCAACGAAATCAAACCCAAAACCCCACCGGCAGAAACAAGCCGTACCTGTCGTGAATAATGCCTTGGCAGCGGCCTTTGCCAAGGCGCAGGAGAAGAGCAATTAGCCCCTACTAGAGCACAAATTTTGGGTGAGCAATATTCTCTGATCCTTATCCGCTTTTCTCAACGTGCGTCATGCACATTGTTGCCGATAAGCCTCTCGCCAAACCTCCGCGATTTGGCTGTTGGACAGATAAAATCGGATGTCCATCCCCTTAAACGTATCCTGACAACAGATTTCCATCGCAATTTTAGCGGCCTCAACATGGGGGTAACCATACACACCGCAGGAAATAGCGGGGAATGCGACGGACTGGCAGCCCTTACTCATCGCTAAACGTAAGGATGATAAGTAAGCTGATGCTAAGTGCGCTTGCGGAGAGGTATCTGAGTGATAGACAGGCCCAACCGTATGGATAACATATTTAGCCGCTAAATTGCCGGCTGGCGTTATTCTCGCTTCACCCACCGGGCACCGGATCCCGTTAACAACAGGCACTTTATAACAAGCTTCCAAAAGTGTGGGGCCAGCAGCCCGATGAATAGCCCCATCAACACCGCCGCCACCTAATAGGCGAGAATTTGCTGCATTTACGATTGCATCAACTTTCGCCGTCGTTATGTCGCCTACAATAACTTCTATATTACTCATGGCCTTATCTAACCTAGAGAATTTCCCGGAAGTAATGATGAGAGTCAATAACGCCCTTGCTAATGTATTGGATTAGAGCCTCTCATTGTTTGCTTGAGTAAAAAAATGCTGCAAATGGAATCGTAAAAATTACCCCATTTATTAAGAGCGCAATAGCGATAGGTAACACTCCAACACTGTCCCCAAGAATTAATTGGGTTACTACTATCCCTGGCACCATCACCGGCTTTAATATCTCAATAAGCGAAATGCCTAAACCCAGAGGCGCTATAGCAAATAATATTGTACCCACGACAAATCCGCAGATTAAAGACTTCAAGATAATTCTTTTCATGAGTTGAGAACCTCTTTATGGAAATTCTCTAAACAAACCGGAATCGCCCTGGCGATTCGGAGGATAATGCAAAGCGAAGTGATTGTGCGGATCGACTGAATGTGATTGTTATCTCAAGAATTCAACCAGTCTATCGCATCACTTTTATTTTCAAAAAATTTAACCTCTCCCGAAATAAACCAAGAGCCTAATTTTGCGAGAGTTTCTTGCCACTTTTTATTGCCATAAATTGCAATTTTTACAAATTCGTTACCATGTTTTAAACCCAGTTTGAAATCATCCCAGGCGGCCCTTGGCTCCCAACCTTCCAGCTCAGTTCCATCTATCAAGGCTTTGACCTTAGGTTCTTTCACTGCACCCAAGGCAGAATCGATCATCGGAGTAATCGCCTCATAATCTTCATGACTGAGTTTTCCTTTGGCTTTTAATTTAAGAAAAAAATCATTCCCGCATCTTTCAATACCGATAGATAGTTCATGTGTAATCAAATTAGTATTCATATGACTCACCTTCTCTTCCGGTTTAGATATAACAGCGTATTTAACCAACCCGGGAAGCCGTAAAGCACTTTCTAGCATCCGTCGCGTTACGGCTGTTTGTCATAAACTACGACGCCCTCAGGTATAGTATACCAATCTTGTTTTTGGCTCACCCAAACATGGGCCGTTGGGTTAATAATGCTGGTATCTGATAGGTTTGAGGGCTTAAGTTTGATTTTCTCAGGCTCTTTTGGATTGAAATGATATATTCGATTTCCACAAGTTGAACAAAACTTTGCCCCGTTTATATTCCCGCTATCAGCGGTTCTGCTCCACTCAGTCATTTCCCCCTGAAACTCAACTGCATCCGTATTTACAACGGCAGTAATACTAAACGCGCTAGTGGAGAGCTTTTGACATTCTTTGCAGTGACAGGCAACAACCATCAGAGGTTCTGACAGTAATTGATATTTCACCCCGCCACATTGACACGAACCTTCTATCGGATATTTCATTTCCCTCTCCGGAATTAGTTTATTGCTAACACCTCAAACAGCCATCGGCTAAAAGGAAGGCGTGCTTCTTTGATTTCATGCTAAGCACTCATTTGGCAATATTTTAATACTACTTGAGGATTCTTTGTGCGCCTAAAAATCTAATATTTCAGCTACATCCTTTATCTTAATGTCGTCTCATTAAGTCAGTTCTACCGCTTTTGCTTTGAACCCATTTAACTATTTCTTGGCTTTGTGTATCTAGGCATTGGCGGACTCCTCGTTAGGTTGAGGTGTCCGTTTTAATGGGGAAGTTCACGCTTTACCTGATTTAACTTGTATAGTTCCAAGTCAAGTTTTTATATAAAATCTTTGAGTACCTCTAGGCCCTTAGCTGTCTTGGTTGGTACGAATTCAGTTATTTCGTAGTCAGCCACATCAGCTTCGAAGAAAGGGTCTTCCCGCAAGATAGCATCAAGCTCTTCACGGTTTTCAGCCTGAGCAAATAGGATTCCACCAGTACGTGGAACTTTTCTTCCTGAAGCCAAGAAAATACCGCTTTCAAATTGTTCTTCAAGGTAAGAGATGTGAGCGTCAATATGCTTCTCAACCTCAGTTAACTCAACTTTGTACGTAAGTGATACTACAAACACTGGATCCTCCATTTTACATAACGCCCTAACTCACCAAAATTTTACGGCGAGCAGCAGAGAAAATATCCCTGTGAAATTGATTGTTAGAGCTGCTCTTCACTATTGGCACCAGGCTTTTGATTTTTTAACTCGAAGCCCCTGACAATGACATAAGCTATCAATGCGAATATAAATACGACCAAATACATCCACGCTAAACTTTGCAGGGTTTCAATAATGGTTCTATAAACCTCCAAAGTCCAGCGCTCAGAATTTAAAGCCAGAACTTCTGTATCTTTGTGTGGTGCGCTTATATAACGCTCCAGCTGGTAAATTCTTACCCCACCGGAGATACCGACAACATATGCCGCGAACCTGATATATTTTTGCCAGACGCTACTAATTTGATCTTGGATAATACGGCTAAATATGGAAGCAATTGCATTATCAAATGTTTTAACAACGCCGAATGAAACTGCAATAGACAGTGAAAATGTGACTAGCAATAATGTAAAGAACATTCGATCTCCTTTTCTTAATCTCTAACGCCGCGCATAAGTGGAGTGTAATGGCGCCCGTTCTATCGGGTGAATCTCACTATCCGTAGGCCACCTAGGGTTGTGGCAATTAATTGTTTAATAGCCAGTTTATTGCTGAATCTAACCGATCGTTCCCCCAAAAAAGTTCGCCCCCAACAGTAAATGAAGGAGCGCCAAATATAC
>JAIPFG010000019.1 GCA_021736745.1 Pseudomonadales bacterium | reverse complement strand
TTAAGGAGTGCGTGTTGACTCCACCTATGATCTATTACGAACAAGCATACGAGGCGCGAGTTCAATGGAAAGTATATCCGATTTCATAAAATTCCTCAAGTCACGACAGTCTTTTCATGCGCGTAAATCGCGAAATTTGGCCAAAGTAAATCCAGATGCAGCTGGAAAACACGAACAAACAAGTTCGAATCATGCGGCCATTATATCCTGGTTCGAGTCTTATCAGGAAAACCCCTCTAGTTCGCAAAAATCCCCCACCGACGAAGACCTGTTCTCCCTAAACCCACTAGATATGCAAGACCTCCCAGATGACCTTAGCGAGGAGTTAAGCGTTTCACAAAGCGACACAGAAGATGCGCAGATATTGGAGCTTTTAAAGATCGCCAACCGATCTTTAGACCTAAACGAGTTGCTAATCGGATGTTTTAGGAAATATAACGTAAAGCACAAACGAAACTTGCTCACAGCTAGAATTTATCGTTTAGTTAAGCGCGACCTTGTCCATAACGTTGGCAAAGGTAAATATGCTCTTGGCCCGGAGCCTATAGAAGAAATCAATTCTCCAAAGCTTACAATTGGTTCGAAATTGCTTGTTCCGTCTGGCGAGATTATGAAATTTTCAGATGATTCTAAATTATAAAAAGGTTTATATATGAGAAGAATATAGGGTTGGTGTAGGCAACCAAAATCAAGCAACAAAAAAGGGGTATCCCCTAGCAGAGAACCCCTTTCCTGTTGACCCGTAACGGATCAGTTTGTTGAGGTTACCGAGGCTTTACCCTCAGCGACCACGCGCGAGAACGCAAACCAATTATAGGTTTTGCGGTGTGGTTTGGCAAATTCGGCCTCTCACTCCAATAAAGGAGTGTGCAATTATGCGCCATTCGACTCGTCGAAAAACTGTGCGTGTTCGTACTTATACCCGCCGCCGCTTTGGTGGTCGAGAAGTAGTACGCCGACACCTGCGCAGCCTGCCGCGACGTTAAAGGCAGGATTGGGAGCAGCTTAGCTGCTCCCTTTTTAATTCACTTCTTGGTTAGGTCTCTGGTAAGTTAAACGCTTACCTACAGCGCCCAACAGAGCAATATCTGTGCGCTCGGTGTCGCTGAATCCGTTTTTGACTCGGTAGTTATACCTATAGTCATACTCTGCCAGATAGCGGTGCAGATTCCTTTTCCCGCAATGCTGATAAACGCCTTTCATGCCGCGCTTGAAGATGCTGAAATACCCTTCAATTGTATTCGTATGAATTTCTCCCCGGCCATACTCACCTGCGCCATGGCTTACGAAATCATGCTTGTGGTGCTTGTACATTGATTTGTAGGCGGCGGCTTCGTCGGTATAGATAACCGCTTCTTTGGCAACGTTTTCATTTACCAGAGGTATAAGAGTCTTTGCGTTCACCTTGTCAACCACCATTGATTTCGCGCGACCAGTATTGCGATCTATCAGTGAAAGCACTTTATATTTATGGTGGAATCCGCGACCTTTCTTTTCGTGTTTTGGTTTAATAGTTTGGTCATGGCCAATGTAAGTTTCATCAACTTCGACGGTACCACCGCCAGAACCAAAATCACCTAAGGAGTCATTACGCATTGCTTCACGGATGCGGTGAGACATAAACCAAGCTGTCTTAAGGGTAACGCCTAGAGTGCGGTGTAATTGGTTACTGCTTACACCTTTTTTGCTGGCGCACATTAAATAGATGGCTTGTAGCCATAAATGCATTTTAACGTGGCTTGATTCGAATATGGTGCCAACCTTAACGGTGAATGGCTTGCGACAAGCGCGGCACTTGTACGTACCTATGCGAGTGCTCTTGCCCTGCATTTTAGTAGTGCGCTCTTTCTCTCCGCACTTGGGGCAAACCGGGCCATTAGGCCATATTTTAGACTCCACATAGTCGTAAGCGGCTTGTTCGTCGTGGAATTCTGGTCGGCTTAGTATAGACATTTATTGTTCTCCCAAATCGTAAGAACATTGTATATCTATACAGTGGGTACGTCAAGTATAATAACGCCAAAAAAAAGCCCAGTCTAAGCTGGGCTTTTCATTATTACACACCGGTTTACTTTATTTTAGCTTCTTTATAAAGAACGTGTTTACGAACCACCGGATCATACTTTTTAATTTCCATCTTATCAGGCATATTACGCTTATTTTTGGTAGTAGTGTAATAGTGTCCCGTGCCTTCAGATGAAACCAATTTAATTTTTTCACGCATCTTTCAATTCCTTACAGTTTTCGCACCGACGAGATAAAGTTTCTGCTTATACTTTACGAGCCCGAATATCAGACAGTACTTTTTCGATACCCTGCTTATCAATAATTCGCATACCCTTGGTAGAGACACGCAATTTAACGAATCGCTTTTCGGACTCAACCCAAAAACGATGTACATGCAGGTTCGGTGAAAAACGGCGACGCGTCTTGTTGTGCGCGTGTGATACATTATTTCCAGTCACCGGTCGCTTCCCGGTCACCTGACATACTCTAGACATTATTACGTCCTTAAACTTAATGAAATCTTTTAATCAGCCGCCAAGTGTTTCCCGGCCAGCCGCAAAGGGGACGCATTTATACCAGAACAGCCGATTGATGACAAGACGTGACAAAGACTTTTTAATCCTATCCTCAAATTTCCTGCTCCTGCCGAAAGCCCTCACCCAAGCTCCTCAGATCAATCCACGCTCTGCAAAAGAAATCACCTCGGCATCCCCCACCACCATATGATCCAATACTCGCACATCCACCAACGCTAAAGCCGATTGAATCCGTTGCGTTATTGCTTGATCCTCTCTGCTGGGCTCAGCCACTCCGGACGGGTGATTATGCGCCAGAATGACTGCCGCCGCATTATGTTTTAAGGCCATTTTCACCAGTTCGCGCGGGTATACGCTGGCGCCATCCACCGTACCGAAAAAATGCGTATGGAAGTGTATCAAACGATGCTGCGTATCCAAATAAAGACAGGCGAAGACTTCCTGCTGACAGCTACGCAGGGTCGCAGAGAGAAAATCCCGCACCACCGCCGGGCTCGAAATATCTACACCGCTTTGTAAATGCTCGGCCAGATGACGCCGAGTCATCTCTAAAACAGCCTGCAATTGCGCGTACTTGGCTAAACCCAATCCAGGCTGGGCAGAAAAGGTTTTAAAGTCAGCCTCTAGAATTCCTCGAAGTCCGCCAAAAGACACTAGCAAATGTCGCGCTAAATCAACAGCAGTTAAACCCGGCACCCCCGTCCGCAGAAAAATAGCCAATAACTCAGCATCGGAGAGCATTGACGCGCCCGCTTTAATTAGTTTTTCTCGAGGCCGTTCATCTGCTGGCCATTCCTTAATTGCCATGTTCAACATCCTTGTCATTCTGTAATATGAAATGCTTATAACGCCGCTATATTCGCATGCCCATCAAAGGGTAAGGCAAAATAGGCGATAAAGCATTGCCGGGCCTGTTATACAATCTCAAGCAATGGTATCTTAATCTATTCCGAATTTAAGACTATCATTTTCCATGCATCAACTAACGAATAAACAAATTATTCTCGGTATCACTGGCGGCATTGCCGCCTACAAAAGCGCAGAATTATCACGCCTATTAATCGATGCCGGAGCCAATGTTCGCGTAGTGATGACACAAGCTGCACAGGAGTTTATCACACCCCTGACCATGCAGGCGCTAACAGGAAATCCGGTTCATACCAAACTGCTTGACCCAGCGGCAGAAGCAGGTATGGGCCATATTGAGTTAGCACGCTGGGCTGATATTGTTTTGATTGCCCCCGCCAGCGCAAATTTTATGGCCCGCTTGGCACAAGGCCGTGGCGATGATCTGCTAACAACTCTCTGCCTCGCCACTCACGCCCCCATTGCACTGGCTCCCGCCATGAATCAAGTCATGTGGCAAGACGTTAATACCCAACGCAACCTAAAATCATTGCTCGAGGACGGAAAGATCATCATGGGCCCCGCTCATGGCGCACAGGCATGTGGTGATATCGGTCCGGGCCGAATGCTGGAGCCTGCTGAATTACTTGTGCTAACGGCCAAGCAGTTTGAGCTGACAGTGCTTAGTGGCAAGCATATAGTAATTACCGCCGGACCGACGCGTGAGGCGATTGATCCGGTCCGTTACATTACCAATCATAGCTCTGGAAAAATGGGCTATGCGCTCGCGGAAGCTGCTGTTGAAGCCGGCGCCAAAGTGACACTGATCAGTGGTCCTGTCTCTCTGTCCGCTCCACCAAGGGTGACGTTGGAGCCTGTTGTTAGTGCACAACAAATGTATGAGGCTGCCATGCGATTGGCCCCAACCTGCGATATCTTTATTGCTCCGGCAGCTGTGGCTGATTACAGCCCGGCAAATGTTGCCCAGCAGAAGATAAAAAGCACGCCGAAAACCATGATGATTGAACTTAAGCAAACAACGGATATTGTTGCCTCCGTAGCCGCTTTACCGGACAAACCATACACTGTTGGCTTCGCGGCGGAAACGCAAGATCTACTAGGCTATGCGCAGAATAAACTAAAAAACAAGAAGCTGGATATGATTGTGGCTAACGATGTTGCTGCCGAAGGCATCGGGTTTGATAGCGATGATAATGCGGTGACTTTAATTTGGCCCGATCGCAACCTCACTCTGGAGCAATCTTCTAAGCGCCAAATCGCGCGACAAATAATTCAAACCATTTCTCAACACTACGACCCTAAAATACACTATGGAAAAATTACAGGTTAAACTTCTCGACTCACGTATTGGCAATGAAATACCCCTACCAGAATATGCAACGCAAGGCTCCGCCGGACTCGACCTGCGTGCCTGCCTTGACCAGGATACTGATATCAGCCCGGGGCAAACCCTATTAATTCCTACCGGGCTCGCCATTTATCTGCAAGACCCAAACTGGGCCGCAATGTTATTACCTCGATCTGGACTTGGGCATAAACAGGGAATTGTACTAGGCAACCTGGTAGGTTTGATCGACTCCGATTATCAAGGACAATTAATGGTTTCCTGTTGGAATCGTGGAGAAGCAGTCTACACTATAAAGGTTGGCGAACGAATTGCCCAAATGATCATCGTTCCGGTTATTCAAGCTCAGTTTGAAATTGTAGAGGAATTTATTTCTACCGAACGAGCCGAAGGAGGCTTCGGCCATACTGGAGGGCATTAATTTTCAACATCGTATCTATGCGTAAATGTTTTCAGGGGAGGGGGACAAATTGTCAAAATCAACAACCGCTGTAACGTCCAGCGACGTCCGCAAAGCGATTGAACCTGATCAAAGTTTATTTAAATTTAGCCTATTCAGCCTGCTTGGCTCACTAGCGGCCATTGCTATTACCGCCTTTTTACTATTTACCTTAGTTATTAATGGCAGCAACAAGCGACTTACTGAGACTTTTTTCCAATCACAAGCGCAAACCTATACCGACTACTTCAATTTGAAGCTTGAGCAACTGCAACATCAATTGGAGCACATTTCCGAGCGAACAGAGCTTGCGCAGGTTCTGCAACAGCAGGATCCTCTGCTTATTATTCAAGCCGAAAAACAGATAAGTGCTAATATTCCAGACCTCATTAAAGTGAAACTGCTGCCCTACAGCGGGGCCAGCTTGAATCGTGAAAAATACCAGCTGAGTTTTCGCGAAGTAGACATGGTTAATCGTGCCGAACAGGGCGACCAAGTCTCGGCAGAAGCTCACTCCTATGAGGGCGAAACCGTTATTCGCATGGTGCAATCCGTTAAAAATATTAAAAAAGACAGTATCAGCGGGGTCATATTGGCAACCTACCATCTCAGAGCGTTACAAAATCAGTTACACAATTTTGACGAAAACAATGGATCCATGCGCTTAGAGCAGGTATTTCTTGGTAGCGAACCGCAAACCTTAATCCACTTGGGACCAAGCTTTAATGCCAATGAGCCAATACTTGATATTAAGCTGAACTCACCCCACCTGCGCGTTCAGTTTCAACCTTCTACCAAACTGGCGCAAGCAAACAGCCTTTCCAATCTCTCATTTTGGTTACCTCTGGCGCTCGCCATAGCCGGTGTTATCATCAGTATACTTTTTTCCTATGTACGGCTTCGAAAAAGTGTTCGGAGCGACGCCATTAGTTTGGTGAATTACTCGCGCTCGCTAATAAACGGAGAAGATGAATCCGTTCCCAAATTTTCACTCAGCCTGTTTCACAGCATGGCGCGAACATTAGCTAATACCGAGCATGATAAAGCACTGGATAATGAAACCGCCAAACCTGTCAATCCTTCTGACTCCCTTAGCCAAGCACACACCAAAGATATGGAAGTGGGCAACTTACTAGACTCAGAGCTGGAAGATGAGGATATCCTCGACCTTGATTTGGATACCCTGGTTAGCCCAAGCTCATCAAGAAAAGACATTACCCTGAGCGACGACGAATCGACGGATGTTCAAAGTACAGTTCCTCCCCGAGAAATATCCCCTAGCATTTTCCGCGCTTACGATATCCGCGGGATTGTAAATGAAACCTTGGATACTGATGTTGCCTACCGACTTGGCCAGGCAGTCGGTACGGCAGCCCAAATTAAAGGAAATGATTCCGTCGTTGTTGGCGCTGACGGTCGTTTATCCAGCCCCGAGTTATGCGCCGCTTTGGTCAGAGGGTTACGTGACAGTGGTAGTGACGTGATTAATATTGGAACTGTACCGACACCCTTGGTTTATTTTGCGACCAGTATTACTGATGCCAAATCAGGGATTATGATTACCGGCAGCCATAACCCCTCTAATTACAATGGCTTTAAAATTGTGATCGATGGCAACACACTGGCCAACGAAGAAATTCAGTCTCTAAGGCAAATGATTGAGCGAAACCAATTCAGTTCCGGTAGCGGCGAGCTGGATGATGTCGATATTATTGAAAATTATATTGCACAAATTACCAGTGATATTGCGATCGGTAAGCCGCTTAAAGTTGTGCTTGATTGCGGCAATGGTGTCGCAGGTATAGTTGCACCAAAACTCATGGAAGCCTTAGGCTGTGAAGTGATTCCACTTTATTGCGAAATAGATGGTAGATTCCCGAACCATCATCCGGACCCCGGTAAGCCGGAAAACCTTAAGGATTTGATTGACACCGTATTATCACAAGAAGCCGATATCGGCCTAGCTTTCGATGGGGACGGGGATCGTTTGGGGGTGGTGACCAATCGCGGCAATATTATCTGGCCAGATCGCTTAATGATGCTTTTCGCCAAGGATGTGGCATCACGCAATCCTGGGGCAGACATCATATATGACGTGAAATGCTCACGCCGTTTAGCTGGCCTAATCAGTAACTACGGCGGCCGACCCATTATGTGGAAAACCGGACACTCTCTGATAAAAGCAAAAATGCGGGAAACCGGTGCCCTGCTGGCAGGAGAGATGAGCGGCCATATATTTTTCAAAGAACGCTGGTTTGGTTTCGATGACGGCATATATAGCGCCGCACGGCTATTAGAAATTCTCGGTCTCGACGAAAGAGATGCAGACACACTTTTTGAATCCTTCCCCGATGATCTCAGCACGCCTGAGATTAACATTCAGGTAACGGAAGAAAATAAATTCGATATTGTGTCCGAATTACAACAAAATGCACGCTTTGATGATGCAGAAATAGTCACCATCGATGGCCTGCGAGCAGATTTTGATGATGGCTGGGGCTTAGTGCGAGCCTCTAATACAACCCCTGTTTTGGTGCTGCGTTTTGGCGCTGATGACGAGGCAGCCCTGGAGCAGATACAAAATCGTTTTAAAGAAGCATTAATGGCGGTTGCCCCAGAGCTCGATATCCCCTTTTAAACATTCGCTCAGCAAATACTAAGGCCACCCCAAAATTAACCTATTATGAATCAAGATAACAATGTCCAGCATTAACGAATTACAAATTATCCCAAAAGTTCTTACAGAGGCGTTGCCCTATATTCAGCGTTTTAGCGGTAAAACGATCGTCATCAAATATGGCGGCAATGCCATGATTGATCATGCCCTTAAAAATAGTTTTGCACGCGATATTGTCCTGCTTAAGCATGTCGGAATAAACCCCGTTGTCGTGCATGGAGGCGGGCCTCAAATTGGTTCCTATCTAAAAAAACTCAATATCGAGTCGCATTTTTTTGATGGCATGAGAGTGACAGACAGTGAAACCATGGACGTGGTAGAAATGGTGCTTGGCGGCTTAGTCAACAAAGAAATTGTCAACCTGATGAACCAAAACGGTGGCAAAGCAGTAGGGTTAACAGGTAAAGATGGCCACTTTATCAAAGCCAGAAAATTGAAAGTGACGCGCAAAATGCCAGAAATGGAAGCCTCCGAAATAGTTGACATTGGCCACGTAGGAGAAGTGACCTGCATTAATTCCAGCGTTGTTGATATGCTGGTGAATAGTGATTTTATCCCTGTCATTGCGCCGATAGGTGTAGGTGACGATGGCGTTTCCTACAATATCAACGCGGACCTTGTCGCTGGCAAAGTTGCAGAAACCTTAAAAGCAGAAAAATTAATATTGCTCACCAACACAGCCGGTCTGTTAGACAAATCCGGCAATGTCCTTACCGGGCTCGACACTGAGCAGGTTGAACGGCTAATCGTAGACGGTACTATTTATGGCGGCATGTTGCCTAAAATACGTTGCGCCCTGGAGGCGGTTGCCGCAGGAGTCACTAGCAGTCACATTATCGATGGCCGCGTTCCTCACGCAACACTGTTGGAGATTCTCACCGATAAGGGTATCGGGACTCTTATCACCAACAAACAGCAATAAAAGTCGCGTTATCCCTTTACTCGGCTGACAGAACTGCGCCAGCCGAGTAAGATTGTGCAGTCTAAAAGGTCTATTGTGCAAAATTACTTATGACAAAAATCAAAACATCCCGCCGTGAAATAATATTACAAACGCTTGCTCAAATGCTTGAGTCAAATCCAGGAGAAAGGGTCACCACAGCGGCGCTTGCACATCAGGTGGGCGTTTCCGAGGCGGCGCTGTACAGACATTTCCCCAGTAAAACCAAAATGTTTGAAGCCCTGATAGAGTTCGTCGAAGAGACTCTTTTTTCGCGTATCAGAATTATCCTGAATGAAGAAAATTTAGCGGCAACACGTTGTGAGAGGGTACTTTCTTTAGTAGCTACTTTTGCTTCAAAAAATCCTGGCCTGTGCCGGTTGTTGACGGGAGATGCCCTCACTGGCGAGAATGAACGGTTACGAATACGCACTTCACAGGTTTTTGAACGCCTGGAAACACAACTAAAACAGATCTTGCGGCAAGCGGAGGTTCAGGAAAACCTCGTTGTTTCTCAATCCGTAAATGCTACGGCTAACCTACTCTTAGCCTGGATCGAGGGACGAATTATCCAATTTGTCCGGAGCGGTTTTAAACAAACGCCTAATGCAATGTGGTCAGAGCAATGGAAGATTATTTCGACAAACTTATTTTGCCAGGAAAAATTCGCACAATTTACTGAATAAAGTTAACCTACTGCACCGAAGTAGGCGTATGACTTGACTAATTATTTGCTGATTGTGTCGTGTCGGAATCTTCACCGTACAATAAAATGCTCAGTCGTTTGATATCTTGCTCAAACGCTTCACGCACTTTTTCCTTCTCCGACCTTTTCAATTCTATCGCTTCCTCAGCATCACTGATTTTCTCTTCCAGGGTTGTTAGCGTATCCAAGATTTCCTTAGGTATTTCTCGATTGATTCTTTCCAAATCTGCTGCCTGCGACTGTAAATTTGCTACTTTCTTTTTATAAGAAATAATATTCGCTTGCTGTATGCTAATAAAATTATCAAATTCCAGAAGCTTTCTCTCTCGCACACGCTCTACATCTTCGATGGAACTGTAAAACCTCAGGAGAGCCTCGTCTTTAGAACGCTGCAGTTCAAACTGGTGACGCGCCTCCGCTTCACGCATCATTTCTTGCGATCGCTTATCCAACGCCTTTTTAGGTAAAACCACTTCAACAACACGCCCCTGATCATTCAACATCTCATAACCATTTTCAACAAACTGAGGAGGTATTGAATAACCAATATGGGTGATGCCATCGTTATCTCGATAACGATAACTATACCCTGCTGACAACGCGGGCTGTGACAACAATAGAATCAATAGCAATGTAATCGCTTGTTTCAACGGCATACCTGACATATTCATTTATCCTTCATGTGCAAAGGGCTAACCCACTAAGCCGGCCACCTTGTGATTTGGCTTAACAATCAAAGGTTAGTTCAAATTAATGCCTGTGGCAAAAACACGAAAGGATAGATTTTTCAACTAACACCATAATGGGCGCGATATTCCTCAAGCTGATCGAACAGTTGTTGGCCCTTTTCACTCGCCTTAAAGTAGTCCACCAAATCATTCAAACTGATAATACTGATGACGGGAATACCAAAGTCACGTTCGACCTCTTGAATAGCGGATAACTCTCCCTGACCTTTTTCCTGGCGATTCAGGGCAATCACAACAGCCGCCGGTGTTGCCCCATTTTTCTCAATTAAATCCATCACTTCACGCACGGCCGTACCAGCAGTAATGACATCATCAATAATTAAAACTCGGCCTTGCATTGGTGCGCCAACCAATTGGCCACCTTCTCCATGCTGTTTAGCCTCTTTGCGATTAAAAACATAGGGAACATCCCGCTCATATTCATTAGCCAAGGCTACCGCTGTTGCTGTGACCAATGGAATGCCTTTGTAGGCAGGCCCCAGCATGATATCAAACGCAATACCTGAAGATTGAATCGCCGCCGCATAAAAGCGCCCCAGTTGGGCCAACGCGGCTCCAGTGTTAAATAAACCAGCATTAAAAAAATAGGGGCTTATACGTCCAGATTTCAGTTTAAACTCGCCAAAGCAAAGTACTTCCTGCTTAATAGCGAAATCAATAAAAGCGCGCTGATAGTCCTGCATGCTGTCTTTTACCCAACTCTATATAAAAAATATTCTTATTTCGCCAAAGCCATTTGCTGAACAGCAACAAGCTCCGCAATACCCTGCTGAGCCAGGGTCAGCATTCCTTGTAGTTCGTCCGCGCTGAAGGCGCCATCTTCGGCGGTGCCCTGCACCTCAACAAAGCCAGAATGCTCAGTCATGATAACATTCATATCTGTTTGCGCATTGGCATCTTCCGCATAATCCAAATCCAGAACCGGTTGTCCTTGGTAGATACCGACGGAGACGGCAGCAACCAAATGCTTAATTGGATTTTCTTTAATTTTACCTCGTTGCATTAGCAGCTTGATTGCATCCACTAGTGCTACACAGCCTCCGGTAATTGCTGCCGTCCGAGTACCCCCATCGGCTTGAATAACGTCACAGTCTATAACAATTGTATTTTCACCTAGCTTTTTCATATCAATAGCTGCTCGCAGCGAACGTCCGATCAACCGTTGAATTTCAACTGTCCTCCCACCCTGCTTGCCTCGTGCTGCCTCACGCCCCATACGGGAGCCTGTCGAACGCGGCAACATACCGTATTCTGCGGTTATCCAGCCTTCTCCCTTTCCCTTCAGAAATCCTGGCACGCCGGAATCAATACTGGCGGTACAAATCACCTTTGTATCACCAAACTCAACTAATACAGAGCCCTCTGCATGTCGAGTAAAACCACGGCTAATGGTGATTGGTCTGAGTTGGTCAATCGATCTCCCGCTTGGACGCATTCCTATTTCCTATCTCTCATCAATATAAAGTGCAGCATTATAACCTTATCTACCTGTATAATGCTGCTGGATTTTATAATCCATCAGATGACAAAATCGCTAATCTAAGGAGACACAATGACCATCAGTATGACCGCCTTTGCACGACAGGAAGCACAAACTGAATGGGGTGTTTTAATCTGGGAATTAAGATCCGTTAACCACCGTTACTTGGAAATGCAATTCCGTTTACCGGAAAATTTTAGAGAATTAGAGCCATTATTAAGAGAGTTACTCCGCAAAAAATTATCCCGCGGCAAGGTTGAATCCAGTCTGTTTTATCGCAGCACAAATGAAGACTCCACTAATTTAAAAATTGATACGGAACTCCTCGACCAGCTGACACAGATATTAACTCAAGTCAGCCAACGAACTGGCACAACAGAAAATATCAATTCACTGGAACTCTTAAAATGGCCCGGCGTATTGCAAACATCTGAAGTGGCATATGACAAAGTTAAAAAAACGGCTTTTAAACTCTACCAAGATGCGCTTAAGCAGTTAGTCGACATGCGCAAGCAAGAGGGTAGCGCGCTTGCAAAATTTATTGAACAACGACTTACCAGTATTGACAAAGTGACAACCGATATTCGTGTTAAAATTCCATTTGTCCTGGAACAGCAAAAGCAAAGACTAATTAGCCGATTTGAAGAGCTAAATATCAGTCTCGACCCATCCCGGATTGAGCAAGAATTGGTTTTACTGCTACAGAAAGCCGATGTCGAGGAAGAGCTTGACCGACTGGAAACACATGTTAAGGAAGTCAAACGAACGTTAAAACAATCGGGCGCAGTTGGCCGTCGGCTGGATTTCCTAATGCAGGAACTGAATCGCGAAGCCAATACCCTTTCTTCCAAAGCCATCGATACAGACATTACCCAGGCAGCTGTCGAATTAAAAGTATTAATCGAACAAATGCGCGAACAAATACAAAATATCGAATAGGCAGACAATGGCCATAACGACACCCCCTAAAGGCACGCTATTTATTGTCTCCGCGCCTTCCGGCGCAGGAAAGACCAGCTTAGTAAGAGCCTTGATTGAAAAAATACCCTCCATTCTCGTCTCTGTATCCTACACCACCAGACCGATACGGCCAGGTGAGCAGGAGGGTATCCATTACCATTTTGTCTCAAAACAAGCCTTCGAAGACATGCTGGAACAAAGTGACTTTCTCGAACATGCCACGGTTTTTGGCAACAAATATGGCACCTCACAAAGCCGAGTGGAAAAACAACTGAAGGATGGTAAAGATGTCATTTTGGAAATTGATTGGCAGGGTGCCGCGCAAGTACGCCGGTTAATGCCTGAGAGCGTCGGCATTTTTATTCTGCCTCCCTCCAAACAGGCATTAAGAACCAGGCTCGAATCCCGTGGGCAGGACGACCAAAGCACTATTGCTCATCGTATGGCGCAAGCGGTAGATGAAATGTCTCACTATGCCGAATACGATTATTTGGTAGTTAATGATCAGTTTGATGTAGCCCTCCACCAATTATCAACGATTGTGGAGTCGCATAGATTAGCCATCAATAAGCAAAAAAATGCGCTAACCCATTTAATTTCCGACTTGCTCGCCTAAGATGCGTCTATGTTTGACTAGGGCACCCTAAATTAAGTAAACTTGCCTCCCTAATTTGGGAAGCTCCCGGTTAACCGGGCAACTGTTTCAGACTTCAAGGTAATAAAGTATGGCGCGGATCACAGTAGAAGATTGTTTAGGTAACGTTGAAAATCGTTTTGAGCTCGTAATGTTAGCCACTAAGCGCGCGCGTCAAATAGCCACCGGCGGGAAAACGCCGCTGGTCAAAGAGGACAGTGACAAAGTAACCGTAATCGCACTGCGCGAAATTGCAGAGGGCCTGATAACACCAGCATTGCTAAACCGTACCATCCAATTCGAAGATGATGAATACGAAAACGTCTTTGAAGAGAAAGAAAGTTCCGCTGAATCGGATTTTGAAATGGAAGTCTCACAAGTCCTGGCGGCAGCGGAATCCGACCAGGATGATACTTTAGATCAAGAAGAAGAATAACTGCCCCTTTACTACCCCCTAAGCCGTTATCGAACTGTCGCTAACGGCGCCAATATAATTTTGGGTGCCCACCCTTAAATATTCTTGTTAGCCCCTAGTAAATTCCCCCGCCCTTTGATAGTTTCTTAGGGCAGACGCCGAAGCCTATATTCTACCTTCACGCGCGCATTTTGCTTTTGGAGCGGGCCTTGTTATCAATCTCAGAATTTTCTGACCAACTGAACAGTTACCTCGAACCTGATCAAATCAATCAGGTTAAGTATGCCTATTATTACGCCGAACAAGCCCATGACGGCCAATTCCGTCAATCAGGGGACCCCTACATCACACACCCACTCGCTGTCGCCAAAATTCTTTCCGAAATGCAGATGGATCATCAAAGTCTCATGGCCGCCTTACTGCATGACGTAATTGAAGATAGCGGTATTAGCAAGAGCGCGCTCTCCAAACAATTTAACCCCACGGTAGCGGATCTGGTCGATGGGGTGAGTAAACTCACGCATTTAGAGTTTGAAACTATTGCCGAAGCTCAAGCTGAAAACTTTCAAAAAATGGCTTTAGCCATGGCCGAAGACATTCGCGTCATATTGATCAAGCTGGGAGACCGGTTACACAATATGCGCACGCTCAATGCACTCAATACGGAAAAACGCCGCCGCATCGCACGTGAAACGCTCGACCTTTATGCCCCTATTGCTAACCGCCTGGGGATGAACAATGTTCGTATAGAGCTAGAAGAACTTGGCTTCAAAGCACTGCACCCGATGCGCGCAGAACGCATTATGCGTGCCGTCAAAAAAGCCCGGGGCAACCGCAAAGAAATCGTCAGTCAAATTCAGACAGCGCTCTCTGACTATTTGGAACAGGAAGGGTTGCCGGGACGAGTCATCGGCCGTGAAAAACACCTGCATGGCATTTACCAAAAAATGCGCACGCGCGGCAAATCCTTTAATGACATCATGGATGTCTATGCTTTCCGTATCATTACCGACACCGTGGATAACTGTTACCGCATTTTAGGTGCCGTACATAATCTCTATAAACCGGTAGAGGGTCGCTTCAAGGATTACATTGCTATTCCGAAAGGGAATGGTTATCAATCTTTACATACAACCCTTTTCGGAATGCACGGCGTTCCGATTGAGATTCAGATCCGTACCCGTGAGATGGAGGAGATGGGAAATAATGGCATTGCTGCCCATTGGCTTTATAAGAGTAACGGCGACACGGATCATAGCCATGTCCGTGCTCGACAATGGGTGAAAGACCTTCTCGAAATGCAGCAGCGCGCCGGTAACTCCCTCGAATTTATTGAAAATGTCAAGACAGAGCTATTTCCCCATGAAGTCTACGTTTTCACACCAAAGGGTAAAATTCTGGAGGTGCCACTTGGCGCCACACCGGTAGATTTTGCTTACGCTGTGCATACGGACATCGGCAATACCTGTGTCGCCTGCCGTATTAATCGCCGCCTTGCCCCCTTAAGCACCCCTTTACAAAGCGGTCAAACGGTCGAGATTATTACGGCACCCAGTGCCCGTCCCAATCTGGCATGGCTTAACTTTGTTATCACTGGGAAAGCCCGAAGTGGCATTCGTCACTTTCTAAAACACCAAAAACATTCCGAGGCTATTGCCTTAGGTAAACGACTATTAAGCAAAGCATTGCTGGACATGAATGTTACCCTGGAAGAACTGACAGAGGAGCAAATCGGAAAAATTCTAACGGGCCCCGGGGCCTCTTCAATGCAAGACATCTATGCCGATATCGGTTTGGGCGACCGCATGGCCTACGCGATTGCACGGCTACTGGCAGATACCCAACAGAACAAACCCTCCACGCGAAAACCTTCTTCAAATTTTACAATACAAGGCACTGAAGGCATGGTGGTGAGCTTCGCTAAATGTTGTCACCCTATTCCAGGCGATCCCATTATTGGCCATCTGAGCATTGGCAAAGGCATGGTCATACATCGAGAAACCTGCCGCAATATCAAGGAGTTCAGGAATAATCCGGAAAAGTGTGTATTGGTCAATTGGGACGACCAAGTGGTGGGCGAGTTTAGTGTGGCTTTACGGATTGAAGTAATGAATCAACGAGGAATTGTGGCCAGCATTGCGACACTTGTCACCGATGCCGATGCAAATATAGAAAAAATAAGTATTGAAGAGAAAGATGCGAAATTGAGTCTGCTACACATGGAAATATACATTAAAGACCGCTTACACTTGGCACGCGTAATGCGTAGAATTCGCAACAATAGCGCAGTCAATAGAATTTCAAGAGCCCGGAATTAGCCGGCTCAAAAGATATTAAGGCTATATTCTCCACACTTATTTTATCTGGGAGTCATTATGAGTAATCGTTCGGTCATTTCAACCACAAACGCACCCGCAGCCATCGGCACTTATTCACAGGCAGTCAAGGCCGGCAACACCGTATACCTTTCAGGTCAAATTCCACTCAATCCAAGCGACATGGAATTAGTCGAAGGGATTGAAAATCAAATTGACCAGGTATTCAAGAATTTATCCGCCGTCGCCGAAGCATCAGGCGGTAGCTTAAAAGATATCGTAAAGCTAAACATTTTTCTTACCGACCTAGCCAACTTCGCACTGGTCAATGAAACAATGTCTCAATACTTTAGCCAACCCTATCCTGCCCGCGCAGCAATCGGCATTAATAGCCTACCAAAAGGCTCACTGGTGGAAATGGACGCCATCCTGGTGCTTAGCGAATAAAAAATTTTGCTTAAGGCTATTTAGCCATGACCCTGACAGAGCTTCGTTATCTCGTGTCCCTTGCTCGATTTCAACATTTCGGGCATGCCGCTGAGCATTGCCATGTCACCCAGCCCACCCTCAGTATCGCCATAAAAAAACTGGAGGAGGAATTGGGTGTTGCACTATTCGAACGCATCAAAAACAGTGTTCATCTTACTGCGCATGGCCAAAAAATCATTGCCCAGGCAGAAAAAGTTTTGGAAGAAGCTGATGCCTTATTGGGAATCGCCCAGACGAACCAAAATCCGTTAAAAGGTCCTCTTAAGCTGGGCGCCATTTTTACTATCGGGCCTTACCTGTTTCCACATATTATTCCTCAGTTACAACTGCTCGCTCCGGAAATGCCTCTGTATATTGAAGAAAACTACACGGCAAAACTGCGGCAAAAACTGAAATTTGGCGAGCTGGATGTCATTATCATTGCCTTACCTTTTAATGAACCGGATGTGCTGACGCTAGCGCTATACGATGAGCCTTTTATTTTGCTGTTGCCACTAGATCACACACTCACAAAGGAAAAGGAAGTTAATTGCGAGGCACTGAGTACAGACCAATTACTTCTGTTAGGAGAGGGGCACTGTTTTCGAGATCAGGTTTTACAGGCTTGTCCTAATATCCAACAGCGATTCAACCAAAGTAATCCCTCGGATATTACCGAGGGCAGCTCTCTCGAAACCTTGCGTCATATGGTGGCTTCCGGCATGGGCATTACCGTATTGCCGCAGAGTGCAGCCGGAGAGAACAGCTATGCCCCCGGCTTACTCACGACCCGTCCATTCTCAACACCCTCGCCTAAACGCACCGTCGCGCTAGCATGGCGTACAAGTTTCACTCGCCCACAAGTTATTGATGTCTTGAATCAGGCGATTAGAGCCTGCCAACTGTTCTGATTGATGTTGATGAATCCTACCGTGCCGCTGAATCAAATTCAGATTTCACAATTGAGCGGGGTCGGCCCCAGCACGGCCGCAAGATTGGAACGGCTTCATATTTATAATGTACAGGACATGCTATTCCATTTGCCCAGCCGCTATCAGAATCGCACACGCATTACGCCCATTGGCGCATTACGCGAGGGTATGGAGGTGCTCATTGAAGGTGACATTCTTATCAGCGACACAGTACGGGGGAAACGGCGCAGCCTGTTATGCCGAATTGAAGATTCTACCGGTGTCACCAGCTTGCGTTTTTTTCATTTTGGCAGTGCTCAAAAAAATTATTTGCAGCGGGGCGCAAGAATACGCTGCTTTGGTGAAGTACGGCGAGGCATCACAGGCCTCTAGCTTTACCACCCTGAGTATACGATCGTTAATCGTACGCGAGGGAAGAACCCA